>JBAXWB010000004.1 GCA_037128595.1 bacterium | reverse complement strand
GAACACGGTGCGTGAATTTAAGGGACAAGCGCAGGTCAAGCCGCCGCACTCCAAACTTCAGCCGTCGGCATCAGAGAACGTTAACCCCTTTGATGCCAAAGTGTACGGCGGCGGCAAGAAGTCGCTGGTCATTGGAGTAAATCTCTTTGAAGCCGTTCTCGGACGCACACGCCAGATGCACCGCATCTGCCGAGCTCAGAAAAACGGTTTTGGGTAGGGACTTGTAGCCTCGGCTCACCCTTGCCGTAACAGCCATTGAAAGGGATAACCAGCGGAATCCCCCCTTTTCGCAGTCTAATTCGAACTGCTCCAAAAGCTGATGGAAATGATTTGTAGTGAAAACACCTTCACGTAGTTTGCGATGAAACGTGGAAATAGCTTCCGTGCGGCCATGGAGAGAACAGGCTACCAATTCAGTAGAAGCCAGTTCACGAACCCGCTCCCATCCCGGATCCTCAAGATACAAACGCACGATATAACTGGTGTCCAGATAAATCATATAATAGGCCGATCTCGATCATCCGAGATGATGGCCGTACTGTCGGTCCCCCCTTGCAATTTCCCGCTCTGCATCAGCTTACGAAAAGCCGGGGTAAATTTGCGGCGGGCGAAGTACGGTACTTCCGGTTCATGAACCTGCGGCAGGATTCTCGCCACAGTCTTGCCGTGATCCGTGACTTCGATTTCCCCATAATGAGCCGCCTGACGCACCCAGGCGCCTGTTTTTTCATGGAGCTCACGTATGCTGATTGATTTCATGTGTCACAGTGTGTCACATATTGATGGTTGAGTCAATCCGTGGGCTCCTCGGGACAATGATCTGCCACGGGTACCTTTTGAGAGCCCACACGCAACACCTGCCGCGCTATTATCAACTCCTTGGCAACTCGGCCTTGCACCCTGAACAGTATATTCGTTCGAGGTCCGAACGATAGTCACGGGGGCGATAGCTCGTTCCACACGATGGACACTGGAGTACTGCATCATCAGATTGGGGTGGATGGACAGGGAGTTTTGTGCCGGACGCGGCCATTCTTTCATGACGGGGACCGACATTCGCGTAAATACGGGCAAGTTCGTCTTTGAGTATCTTTTCCGCATTCAACCGCGCCGAAATGTCTCTTTGCGCGGAGTTCAACAGGTAGTACAGGCGGGTCGCAAAATAACCGCACCCCATACCCAGCAGCAAGCCAATGACGACGGCTTCCGGAACGATCAGAAAAGCAAAAAGGGCCCCCGCCAAAGCCCCTCCGGTTAGTGCCATAATGTTAAGTTTATTCCGGCGCGATTTTAGTGGTGCGAGCTCCGTCAGAAGAGCCGCAAGCTGCTGACTTTTCAGCTCGATCTCTGCCCTGATCCGCGCTGCATCTCTGTCAGGTTCCACCGTTTCTTCTGGCGAGGTCACAGCGGTTTCATTGGCGTCAGGAACATTTGTCACGACCCTTGCCGCGACGGGAGCGGATGTCTGCTGAGCAATGCGCTGAGCAATAACGGCGGTCATCTCGGCCGTGATGGCCACTCGATCATGGAAAAGATCCCACACAAATCCGTCAGCCTGGTAAGCGCAGGCTGAGCGGATACGCTGGCCAAGTTTGAATCGATCCCGTGGACTTGGGTGCGTATTATCCTCTGAAGTCGGCATCTCAATTTTTTGGGATACTTGCTGTTCCAAGTCAGCCATGACAGCGTGGTCGGTGGAATCCGGGAGTGAGTAGAGATTTGATAAGTATCGCTTCTGGTCAACCGCCTGCCTGATCTCATCGTCGGCCCATTTCTCAAAACGAATCGACCGCCGGACGATATGCGTGAGTCCATTTTGGAAAGCCTCGAGGCCATAGTGATGGACCGCCACCCGATCGGCGAGGACCTCCTGCAGCCGGGTAGCCCCATGGCTGATCCGGCGGAACAGCAGATGGTAGAGTCGAAGGAATTGGAAGGCCAGATTCCACCAGACGGCGTACCCGGCTTCCCCAATAGAAATCGCGAACATCATCATGCCATTTGTCACACGAAGCGCAATCTCTCCACCAGCGGTATCACGGTGGGCGAAATGACCATATTCATGCGCAAGCACCGCCCGAAACGCACCCTGTTCAAACCCCTCAAGGACTCCTGCCCCAATGATCAACGCACGGGGGGCTAGGTCCTTCATACGCTGACCCGTACTCCCCCGCTCGAAAACCGCCAGATCCGTACCCGGCGTCAACCAAATCTCATCGATGGGACGCGTCCCAACGGCGCCGGCGACCTCACGGGTCATTTGCCAGAGTCCAGGGGCCTCCGCTTCCAAGATGGCGCGTCCGGGGGCTGCCTCTTTCCTGTTACGGATCAAGAGTGACCGAACCATGGCATTGAGACTAATCACCGTCCCCACCACAAGAACTATCACGTAATAGACAGGCACGTGGCCGAGCGAAATAAAGGCATAAATAATGGCAATGGCAACCCCCACGATTATCATCGCCACAAATGGCAGCGAAATATACCAGTACATTCCGGCCAGCGTGACCACGCGTCGATAGACCATGCGAAGCCGGCGTGATCTTTCTGAGATCGCTTCATTCGGATCATCGCGCTCTATGGACACAAGGGTGGCTCGTGAAAGCACCTTTCCTATGATGAACATCAGTACAAGGCCCAGGCCCCACACCCCCACAGCCAGAATGATCATATCGAAAATGCTCATCGGATCGCCTTTCAAATATCTGCGTTACGTATATATAAGCGCATGCCCTACCTGGCTTTCGACTTCTTAGCATCTTTTTCGCGGTCACAGCGGATGCGATCGAGCAGAACTGAGGCGGGTTCATCGTTCGGGTCTTGCGGGGCCAGTTCGCCGCGGAAGGCCTTAGCTAGGATCGCCTGAGTTAACTTTTCAGCCCACGCGGTCCCAACCGCCACCTGCTTCTCGATGGTATCGGTGAGGGTGAAGAGGCGATCGACACGACGGACGATTTCTCGCTGTTCGGGAAGAGATGGGAGTACAAAATATTGATTTTTCACATCCGATCCGGCTATCCCCTGTTGACCTGCAGATGACTTGGACTCACCTACCATTCTTCGTCGCGCAGACATTTCGCTAAAGAATATTTGACAGTATTCTGGCAGAACTAATTTCGTCAGCACACGAGCTCGCATCAACTTGTCTGGATAAAGCAGAATGTGATCCCCCAAACCACGCACCATTCCACAAACACCAAGAAGGTCAATACTGCCATTGTATCTGGTAAATAATAAATCCCCATCGATAAGACGATACGTCTCCACATTTGCATCCTTAGAAGCAAGATAACGAAAATCGTCGAGATACACTTTCATCGCACGTACGGCACTAATTCGGAGTATCGCATGTCCGGGAGGATCGATATTAGGCTTTGTTGATATGCCATTACGAAATTCGGTCAACAATTGGCTAAAACAGCACCATCGCCATGTTTCAGGTATCTCGGGCAGGGTGCCTGCATCGGGCATTCTGATTTCGCTAATTGAAGCGACAACCTTCGGGTGCATTTCCCGCCAATCTTCTGTCAACCGCCCAGAACACGCTGCGGCGAGGACGGATTGGCGGAAACGTTTGAGGATGGCTGGGACCTCGGCCAGGCGCTCACGTGCCACATTTACCCGAGCCAGCAACTCCTCTACCTTCGCGACTATCCGTTTCTGTTCGGCGAGTGGAGGGAGAGTGATCGGTATCTCTTTGCAACGCGATCCGGATATTTCAACAAAAGTGGATCCACTACCCATTTCTTCAATGTCATCACGCTTAAACTTTAGCCAGTAAAAGACGTACCGCGGCTCGATTCCAGGCGCAAGGACGAAATTTTTGAATCCCTGATTTGTGCACAACTCATTCGCCGCAATGGCGACATAGCCTATCGGAGCACGGCTGGACATGAGCACGGTGCCCGCGGGCATGAGGCGTGCGGAACTTCCTGCAAGCCCTTTTTCCGTAAGATCGCGTCGACCGCGAGTGATATAGGTTCCTTCAAATCCACTTAGATCTGCAGGAGTTAACCATGGGTAGCCGCGATCAGTGAAATTGCTGGGGTCATGAGCCGCAGGTGTGCCACCTCCTATCACAGTGGAGATGTCACCCATCATTGCCTCAGCCCACCCCTCTGGTAGATCAGCGGAGGGTGACTCAGTAGATGCACCGGGCTGATGTTGTTTGGTGCGCCGGGTCATGACCGTGTATCCATTTCGTTATGTAAACATAATTGTGCAACGGGGCGTTGCACAATTGGTCGGGACGGAGCCCGTCCCTCCAGAAAAGGGGAATACACTGTTGGAAATTGGCGCTTCATTTTCCCGCCCCTTGGTTGTCGGTGAGGGATGCAAGGGCGGTTTCGATTTCTTTGACGGTGGGTAGGCTTGGCCGCAGGTCGATTGGTAGGCGACGGACGAGTTTGGTTTGCCATTCGGCAACGCCGATCGGCTTGCGCATGTCGCGCAGGGCGTATTCGACCTCGATCTTGTCTTTCTGGCGGCATAAAAGCAGGCCGATGGTCGGTTTGTCCTCTGCCTGGCGGATATGGTCGTCGGCCGCCGAAAGGTAGAAGTTGAGTTTGCCGGCGTATTCCGGCTTGAATTCGCCCGCTTTGAGTTCAACCACCACGTAGCAGTGCAATCGCGTGTGGTAGAAGAGGAGGTCAAGGTAGTAATCCTTCTCGGCGACTTCTAGGTGGAACTGACGTCCGACAAATGCGAACCCCGCCCCCATCTCCAGCAGGAGCTTGGCCACATGGCCTACAAGCTGTTCCTCAACTTCCCGCTCCCGAGCCGGATCGGTAAGGGTGAGAAAATCGAAAGTGTATGGATCTTTCACAATTTGCTGCGCCAAGTCCGATTGCGGCGGCGGGAGCGTGGCCGCGAAATTGGTGATCGCTTTGCCCTGGCGGTGGAATAAGTCGGATTCGATTTGGAGCGTCAGAATGCTACGACTCCAGCCGTTTTCGAAGGCCATGTTGGCATACCAAAGGCGTTCGGCATAGTCGGCGACCTTCTCAAGAAGGGTGATATTCTGGCCCCATGGTAAATCTGCCACAACCTGTGGCAGAATTGCGTCGCCTATTTGTCGCACAGGCTGTGCGACATTTGCGGTTTTCAAATCTCCCACAAGTTGTGGGAGAATTTGTCCCACAGGTTGTGGGACATTTATAACTACCTCTGCCCAAGCAATATAGAACGATCTCATTCGATACAGATTGGTTCTGGAAAACCCTTCAATTCCCGTGAATTCCCGGCTCAGATCAACAGCCAACTGATCAACCACAGCCGCACCCCATCCGTCGGCTGCTTGCCGTACGGCGATGTCCTTGCCAATGTCCCAGTACAATTGGATCATCTCCCGGTTCGAAGCCAAGGAAGCTCGGATCTGGGCGGAACGGATACGGGATTTGAGGTCGGCGAGAAATGGCCCGTAACCGGCGGGGAGAAGGCCGGTGGCTGGCGGTGTCATGGAAGGGCCGTCACTGGTTTCGCGAAAAGAACGGGGCTTGGGTTTGCCGGCCTTGTAGATGAGAGGCTTTTGCTTTGCGGTCATTTTTCTGCCCCACCTGTTTTTTCAAGGGCGGCCAAAACAGCTTTCAATTTTACGACGGCGCCTTCCAATGCGGCGATGGCATCGGTGGCAAGTTCTTCGGGTTCGGGGAGTTCATCGCTGTCTTCAATGTCCTCATCCTTGAGCCACTTGAACCCATCGAGCTTGAAGTCCTTGGCCTTGACCTCGGCGATGGAAAACTTATGGAAGCGTTCGGACTCCTTTCGCTTGGATCGTCCATTGGGATCACCCCCATAGTATTTTCCGAATTCAGCAAAGTGCTCTGAGGTAAGGGGCCGGTCTTTCTTGGTTATGCCGGGGACATTTGTGCGGGCATCATAAATCCAGACGTTCTCAGTCGCGTAACCTTTGGTAAAGAAAATGACGTTAGCCTTGACGCCGGTGCTATACGGCGTGAACGTGCCGCGCGGCAGACGCAGGACGGTATGCAAAACGCAGTCCTCGGTGAGTAACTTGAAGACCTCGCCGGCCTGGTCGGCAAACAGGCAGTTGTCTGGCAACACCACCGCCGCACGGCCACCGGGCTTGAGAATGGTCATGACGTGCTGGAGAAAGTTGAGTTGCTTGTTCGAGGTGGTGACCGTGAAGTCATCGCGGTCGGGCGCCTGATTCGCACCGCGGGTGCCAAAGGGGGGATTGGTCAGCACGACATCGTGGCGCTGTCCATCAACGGGCTCATAGATCGTGTCGCCCAGTTTAATATGGGGCTCAATCTGGTGGAGAAAGAGATTCATCAACGCTAACCGCCGCGGTGTGCGGTCGATGTCCTGCCCGAAGTAGGTCTTGCCGCGGACCCGCTTGACGATGTCCCGGTCCATGGCCCCACCCTTGGTCTCCTTGACCAGCCATTCGTAGGCTACGACCAGAAAACCGCCGGTGCCGCAGGCGGGATCACAGATGGTGAAGTCCTTGTGGGTCCGGGGGTCGGGCTTCATGCAGTGGACAATGGACTGGATCAGGACGCGCGGGGTGAACATCTGCCCTGCCCCTTTTTTGCCTTCGCTGGCGGCCTTCTCAAGCAGGCCTTCATAGGCATCGGCCTTCACATCCACATTCAATTCGGTCCACTCGGTCTGGTCGATCTGATTGATGAGGGTCTTCAGGCTGACCGGTTTGGTGAAGCGGGATTGGGCACCGGCAAAGATATCACCCAGAATACCCGGCTGTTTGCCGAGGGAGCGGAGGATGTCCAAGTAGTTGTCCAGGATACCTGTACCGGTCGCGTCGCGGAGTGTGGGCCAGGAGCAGTTGACAGTCTTTTTCTTACCGCCGTCTTCAATGGTGAGTTTACTGAGATTAATCCCCTTTTCATCGGCCATCTTCAGGAAGAGCAGGTAGGTAAGTTGCTCGACGTACTCGGTATACCCGATACCGTCATGACGTAGCGTGTGGCAAAATCCCCAAAGTTTTTGAACAACATCCGACATAGATTATCCATCCTTCACGTGCGAAAAGTTAGGCGGCAATAGCGCTGTTTAATTCTGATATGAGCTTTTTAAGTTTGCCATCGAAGGTCCGGTCGGCCACAGCCCAACCGCCATCGCGGGTAAAGATTGGCAAGGCATCGAAGTCTTCGCGGTCGATGGTCAGGTTTGTGACCAGGTGTTGGCGGATCCGGTCCAGCCAGCGCTGTTGGGTGGGCTTGAATTTCTGTCCCTTGGTGATCTTGGTCAGAGCACGTTCCACACGTTCAGTCGCTGTGAGCAACGGTTCCTGTTCCCGCACCGCATGCTTGACCATCGAGATGATATCCACCAGCGCCTTATGATAGCGAACGGCATGAACCTGTTGCAGGTTCTCAACGGTAAAACGCTGGGGGGCAGTGGCAAGTGTCTGTCGTAACTCAACCAGCGCATCCGTCCCCCACTCTTTCGGGCGGTTAAGGAGAATGCGAATGGCTTCGACCTGTGCTTCGTTTTCCTGAACGAAGCGGGCAAAGGCCGTCAGATAATCCTCAGGCTTCCATTCTACGCCAGCCGCGTCTCGCACGAGCCGTTCGGATTCGACCTTGTCTTCTACCGCATGGGCGACATAGAACACGCGCTTCCGGCGGGGATAGTCTTTGAGCAAATTCTGAAAATCCTTATCCTTAAGCAATTTCATGGCACCCGCGAAATCTGACGATAGCCGGGCGGCGAGTTCGCTCGCATAGCGCATCATGTCCCCATCGGGAATAAACCGCGCGAAGAGTTCCCGTGCCTCACCGGCCATCTCCTTATCGATCCGCTGCAATCGTTTGACCAGACAACGGATGTTGTACGGACGGTCCCGATTGGCCCAGATATCCTCGATGATTTCCGAGATGGAGCGACTCGGTTTGTCCGGCGGCTCGGCCGTAATCGCCGTGGCCTTGCGGAAATACTCCAGAAGCGTGCCATCAAAGCAGTCAAAAACTGTGAAATGGGATTTATCCGGAAAGCGCTCGCCTTTGCGGGTACCGCGTCCGAGCATCTGCTCGAACAGGATACGGGACTTGACCGGGCGCAACATAACGATGAACTCCAGGTCCGGAATATCCACACCAGTCGAGAGCATGTCCACCGAAACCACAATGCCGGGGTTGGGCCGGTTGCGGAACTCACGAATCCGTTGCAGGGGGCGATCCACGCGACCGGTGATCTTCTGCACAAAGGCATCGCCACGCCCGAAAACATCGCGGCAGATATCAACCAATTGGTCAGCATGGGACGTGTGCGGGAGATCGTTGGCGGCGAAAATGAGCATCTTCGGGAAACGCTTGAATTCCTGTTCATGTTGGTCGGCGTATTTCCGCAGCTCCTCAACGATTTTCTCATTGGAATCCGGCGCGGTAATCTTCTGCTCGATTTCGGTGGTTGCGAATTCGCGCTCATCCTCAAGGGCATCCATTTTCTCCAGGCCGGTCTCGGTATCCACCAGGCCGACCTGTTCGCCTTCCTGAAGAAAGATCCCCTTCATGCGGACGTTGGATTTGATACGCACGGCATCGTAGTCCACCAGAAAACCTTCCCGGACGGCGCGTTCGTATTCGTAGCGGTAAACCACATCCTTGAAATAGGCCTTGGTATGTGCCGCAGGGGTGGCAGTGAGTCCGATCTTCACGGCATCAAAATGGTCAAGCGTGTCGCGCCAGATGGAGATTTCAGCCGTGCTGTAGCCGCGGTGGCACTCGTCTGCAACGATGACATCGAACGCATGGATGGGAATGGGAAGCGGCTCGGCGTCGTCATCCGTATCCTCGTCCCCCATCCCGAAGACGGCCTGACGGCCAAACAGGTTGATTGTCATGCGCTGGATGGTGCAGACATAAACAAAGGCGTGGCCGGGTTTGGGGTCCTTTAGATAGGAGGCCGGCAGGACTTTGGGGTCGAAAGGCTCGTCCTCTTCAAAATCCTCGCGCTGGAAACGCTGACTGTAGACCTCGTAAATTTGGTCGAACTTCAGGCCCGGTTCGGGTTCATAGGAGGCAAAGGCGCGTACGGCCTGCGCGGCGAGCGCCCGCCGGTCCACCAGAAAAAGAATCCGACGGCCGGCGCCGGACTTCATGAGGCGATAGACCTCATTTACCAGGGTAAAGGTCTTGCCGGTTCCGGTCGCCATGGCGACCAGCATTTGCCGTTTGCGATTCACAATGGCCAGCTCCATCGCCTTGCAGGCATCGACCTGATAGGGCCGTAAGCGAGGATGCCACGGGGTGATCGCCGCAAGACTGGTCGCCGCCGTCTCAATGTCGCGAGTCATCAGTTCACGCAGGGCGGACGGCATGTGGAAATCGGCAACCCGTCGGGACCGGCTGAATTCATGGCGGATATCGTGAAACCAGATGACCTCGCCATTGGTTGAATAGAGGAAGGGGACGTGGAAGCCGTGAAAGTCGAACGCCCGGTCCGCCCCGCGGGAGTAGCGTTCAGCCTGAGTGAGAACGTTTTGGGGGCCAAGGGTCAGTTTCTTGGCCTCAATGATCCCGAGCAGTTGCCCGTCTACAAACAAGGCATAGTCAGCAGGGCCGTTAGCGGTAGGGTATTCGGCGACGGCATGGAAGGTCAGCTTGGCGAGAACCAGTCCAGGGGTCCAGCGAACCAGGGTCCAGCCCAGGGCGACGAGTTTAGGATCAATCCTCGTCTTGCGGGTCTGCCACTCGAATTCGTTCTGCTTGTCAGCCTTCATGGATCGGTCAAAGATAGTAATGCATCCGACAAAAAGCGATTCTTCTTTCTTTTAGCGAAACAAGGGTACCTACCAACCCGTAAATCGGACACAGATTCGCGGATCATTACTTGCTGACCCAATATCTTTTTGATATACCTCCGCCTTCATTCGCCGTGAACTGAAAGGATGACTGCATGCCGAATACATTGTTGATTGGAGCCCAGTGGGGTGACGAGGGAAAAGGGAAGATTGTCGATTTTTTAAGTCTGGATGCCGATGTGGTCGTCCGCTATCAGGGCGGCAGCAATGCGGGGCATACCATTGAGATCGGTGCCGAACGGTATGTTCTGCACCTGGTCCCCTCGGGAATCCTCTATCCTGATAAAACCTGCGTCATCGGCAACGGGCTCGTCATTGACCCCACCGCCCTGGTCCACGAGATCCAGGAACTTGAGAAGCGTGGCATCAAGACCGCCGGCCGGCTGCATGTCAGTGACCGGGCCCACGCGGTGATTCCCTACCACAAGGCACTGGATGCCGCCCGTGAGAACCGGCTCGCCGCCGGCTCCAAGATCGGCACCACCCAGCGCGGGATCGGCCCGGCTTATTCCGACAAGGCGACGCGTTCGGGCATCCGGATGGGCGACCTGCTGGACAAGAACCTGGAAGTCCGGCTCACCGAGCGGCTGGCTGAGAAAAACGAGCAACTGGCCGCCTTGGGCGCCCCCACGCTCGATATCCAGAAGGTGTTGACCGAAGTACGGGCCGCCGCCACCTTCCTGGCCCCTTATATCACCGACACGGTCAAACTCCTGAATGAGGCCTATAAGGCGAAAAAGGAGATCCTCTTCGAAGGCGCGCAGGGCACGATGCTGGACATCGATTTCGGCACCTATCCGTTTGTGACCTCCTCCAACCCTACCAGTGGCGGCGCCTGCGTCGGCACCGGCCTGCCGCCGCGCGCGGTGGAACGGGTGTTGGGAGTGATCAAGGCCTACACCACCCGTGTGGGTGAAGGCCCCTTCCCCACGGAGTTGCTGGATGACGTTGGTGAAGGGCTCCGTAAGCGGGGTCGTGAATTCGGGGCCACCACCGGGCGTCCCCGCCGGTGCGGCTGGTTTGATGCCGTGGTCGCACGGTATTCCGCCATGGTCAATGGCGTGGATTACTGGGCCATTACCAAACTCGACGTCCTGGACGAGATGGAGACGATCAAGATCTGTGTGGCCTATGAATGCGATGGCCAGCGCTATGAGACCGTTCCCGCCTGCATCTCCACCCTCGAGCGCTGCAAGCCGGTCTACAAGGAATTCCCGGGCTGGCTGGCACCCACAAGCGGCATCAAATCGTACGATGAGCTTCCGGTCAAGGCCAAGGAATACGTCCAGGCGCTCTGTGATATCAGCGGCGTCCCCATGGGCGTCCTGTCGGTGAGTCCCAAACGGCATAGCACCTTCCGCGTCGCCATCTGACCTTTATGTCAACTGCGTCATCACCAGCACCCGCCGAACCCGGGAAAACCCCGACGCACGTGGCCATCATCATGGATGGCAACGGGCGCTGGGCCCAGCAGCGTGGCCTGATCCGGTCGAAGGGGCATGAAAAAGGCACCGAATCGGTCCGCGTCGCCATCCGGGCCTGCCGGAAACTGGGCATCCGCTACCTCACGCTCTATGCGTTCAGCGTGGAGAACTGGAACCGACCCAAACCGGAAATTGAAGCCTTGATGAACCTGCTCAAGAAATTCCTCCGGAACGAGGTGCGCGAGCTGCACGAGAATAAAGTCCGGCTCCGTGCTATCGGACGGCTCAGCGACCTGCCCAAATCGGTCCGCCGCGAATTGAATGAGGCCATGCGCGTCACGGAACATTACAAGGACGCCACCCTGGTGTTGGCCCTGAGCTATGGGGGGCGTACGGAAATCGCGCACGCCGCCCAGGCGCTGGCCCGCAAGGTGAAAGCGGGCGAACTTGATCCCGACGCCATTGACGAAGCCGCCATTGCCGCGAACCTGTATGCCCCGGATATCCCGGATCCCGACCTGATGATCCGCACGAGCGGTGAAATGCGGATCAGCAATTTCCTGCTCTGGCAACTTTCCTATTCCGAACTCTATATCACGGACACCCTCTGGCCGGATTTCCGGGAAGAGCACATGGTCAAGGCAGTTGAAGAATATTCCCGGCGGCACCGTCGGTATGGGGGGCTGGTATGACATTCCTTCGCCGGATTTTCAGTGCGATCCTGCTCCTTGGTTCCTGCGGCCTGCTCCTGTTCAAGCTCCCCTCTATTGCGGGCGTGGTCATTCTCATGGCGCTGGCCGTGCTGGCGCTGCTTGAATTTTATAATATCCAAAAGAACAGTAACATCCCGGCCTTCAGAAACATCGGTATTGTGGCCGGGCTGGCGATCCTGGCCTCCGCCTATGTCAGCCTGAATGTCAGCGTGATCATCGGCGCCGCCGCGCCCGAGGCCTGGCGGGAATTACCGGGCATGGTGGTCACCCTGATTGTCTTCATCATTTTCGTCAGGCAATTTCCCCAGAAGGAAAATCCCCAACCGCTCCCGACCATTGCCTGCACCATGCTCGGCCTGGTGTATATCCCCCTCATGCTGATGTTCATGCTGCATCTGTGCTTCCGCTGGACGCCCACGGCCTGGAATGCCCCCTTCAGCCCCACCGCCCGGGCCCTGATCCTCTATCTCATCGTCGTGGTCAAAGCCTCCGATGTGGGGGCCTATCTCGTGGGCAGCACCTGCGGGCGCCACAAAATGTTCCCGCGCATCTCACCCGGAAAGACCTGGGAAGGGCTGGCCGGCGGATTCATCGCCGGCATCGTCGCCAGCCTGACTCTCTTCTGGCTATGGCACAATCCGACGCCGGAAACTTCGACGGCCGGCTTTGGTCGCCTGTCCATTACCTTCGGGCACGCTCTCTTCCTGGGCGCCTTCCTGGCGGCCATCGGGGTGATCGGGGATCTGGTGGAATCGCTGCTGAAGCGCTCCGCCGGGCTCAAGGATTCCGGATGTGTTTTACCCGGCATGGGCGGGATTCTGGATGTCCTCGACAGTCTGCTGTTCGCGGCCCCGGCGCTCTATTTCTATCTGCGCTGGTTTGGTAACGTCACCTGATCTCATGAAAAAGAAAATCGTCATTCTGGGCAGTACCGGGTCTATTGGTGAAAATGCCATTCGCGTGGCGGCGGCCCTTCCCTCCCGCCTCAAGATTATCGGGATCGCCTCAAATACCAGTGCCAGCCGGCTTCTGGAGCAATCGGCGGAATTCAAGATCAAGCATGTGGCCATTGCCGATCCGGACGTGGCCGCAGCCACCCGGCAAAACAGCCCGCGGAATATCCGGCTGTATAGCGGCGAGTCCGGGGTGGAAACCTTGGCGGCACTGCCGGACGCCGATCTTGTCCTCTGTGCCATGGTGGGAATGGCGGGGTTGAAGCCGGTCCTGGCCGCCCTGAAACAGGGAACCGACGTCGCCATTGCGACCAAGGAGGTTCTGGTGGCGGCCGGCAGCATGGTCATGGAGTGCGCCCGGCGCAACAAAGCCCGCCTGCTGCCCGTGGATAGCGAACACAGTGCCATTTTCCAATGCCTGGAAGGCAAGCCGGCCTCCTCTATCCGCCGGCTGATTCTCACCGCCTCCGGCGGTCCGTTCGGCGCGAACCGCGCCATTGATTTCGACAAGGTGACCGCGGCCCAGGCGCTGAAACATCCCCGCTGGAACATGGGGCCCAAGGTGAGCATTGATTCAGCCACCCTGATGAATAAGGGGCTGGAAATCATGGAGGCCCACTGGCTCTTCGGGATTCCCTACGACCGCATTGATGTCGTGATCCATCCCGAAAGCATCATCCACTCGATGGTCGAATTTGTGGATGGCAGCATTCTGGCCCAGCTCAGTCCGCCGGACATGCGTTTTGCCATCCAGCATGCCCTGACCTGGCCGGACCGCGAGGATGGCCACCTGCCCCGGCTCGACTTCGCCACCTTGGGTGCCCTGCATTTCGACACGCCCGACCTGACGCGATTCCCCTGCCTCGGCCTCGCCCGCCAGGCGGCCATCACGGGCGGAACCATGCCCTGCGTGCTGAATGCCGCCAATGAAATCGCCGTGCAGGCGTTTCTGGACAACCAGATCACCTTCGCGGGCATCTGGCATACGGTGGAAGCCGTCATGAGCCGCCACACCGTCATTGCCCAACCCACTTTGGACCAGATTAACGCAACCGACCACTGGAGCCGACAGGAAGCGAAACGCCTCTGCCTGATCGCCGCCAGACGAAAGAAAGCCTGACCCCATGATCACTGCCATTTTGACCATTGCCATTGTCGCCATTTTATTCGGCCTCTCCATCTTCGTGCATGAACTGGGCCATTTCCTCGCCGCCCGTTACTTCGGCCTGACCGTGGATGTCTTCTCGATCGGGTTCGGCCCCGCCATCTGGCAGCGGAAACACAAGGACGTGGTTTACAAAATTTGCGCCATTCCCCTGGGTGGCTATGTGGCCCTGCCCCAGCTGGATCCCACCGGCATGAGCCTGATTCAAGGGGAGACCGAGGCCGGGACTGCCGCTCCCTCAGATGCCGATAAAAAGGAACCCGCCCGGGTGCTGCCCACGATTGCGCCCTGGAAACGCATCATCGTCTCGATTGCCGGCGCCGCAGGCAATATGGTCTTTGCCTTTATTCTCGCCTGGGGCGTGTATCTCTTCGGCAAGCCGGCCTCCGTGGCCGAAGAAACCTCGGTCGTCGGCTATGTGGCACTTTCCAGCGAGGCCTACACCAATGGCCTGCGCTGTGGCGATGAAATCCTGTCCGTGAACGGCAAGCCGGTCAAAAACTGGGTGGACTTCCTGATGACCTCCTCGCGATATACGGTCGCCACCGTCGGGGTTCAACGCGTCTCGGAGAAGCTGACCCTGGTCCTGCCCGGCTCAGACTCCCTCGGCAAGATCGACAGCAAAGGACTCTGCATGGTGTTCAACGTGACGCCCGGAATGAGCGCCGCCAAGGCGGGGTTTCAACGGGGCGACCTGCTGAGCGAGTTTGATGGCCAGAAGATCTTCAGCCCGGCCCACCTCATCAGCCTCATGCAGGGTTACAAAGGAAAAACCGTTTCCATGGCCTATTTACGGGATGGTAAGACGCTGACCACCCTGGTCACCCCCGATTACGACCCGACCACGGAGCGGATCCGCATCGGCATCGAGTTCAACCCGAAGCAGGTGGATGTGGACATCAACAAGATCGTTCATCCCTCCCCCTGGTCCCAGATTCACTTCCATTCGACCGCCATCTTCCAGACGTTGCATGCCCTGACGATCCCCGGTCAGGCGGGCAATACGGCCAAGCAGATCGGTGGCCCGCTGGCCATTCTGATCGCCTATTATTATGTGGTGAAACTGAGCTTCATGATTGCGGTCTTCTTCACCAGCTTCCTGAACGTCAACCTGGCGATCATCAACCTGCTGCCCATCCCCGTGCTGGATGGCGGCCATATCGTCTTCTCCCTGTGGGAAATGATTTTCCGCCGTCCGCTGCACTCGAAAATCATTATCGGACTGACCAACCTGTTTGCCATCCTGCTGATCGTGCTCTTTGTCTTCCTGACGGGGCGCGACACCTACCGTTACACGGCCATCGGCGGAAAAATCGACAAATGGATGAATGGCAAGCCGGCCGTCACGACCAATATGCCGGCCACCGTCACCAATACGCCCGCCGAACCTGCCAAATAATATGCACGCCGCCATTGACATCCAGCGTCGCCCCACCCGCCAGATCCAGGTCGGTTCGGTGGCGGTGGGTGGCCAGGCCCCGATCAGCGTCCAGACCATGACGAAAACGGACACCCGCAACATTGCGGCCACCGTGATGCAGATTCAGGAGGTTCAGGAGGCCGGCTGTGATATCGTCCGGCTCGCGGTCATCGATGAGGAGGCCGCTCACGCCCTCGCCGCCATCCGCAAACAAGTGACTATCCCCCTGATCGCGGACATCCACTTCAACCATAAACTGGCCTTGATCGCCCTCGATGGCGGCGTTGACGGCCTACGGATCAATCCCGGAAATATTGGAAGTCTGGATCGGGTACGCGAGGTGGTGAAGGCGGCGGCTGGCCGTAAAATCCCCATCCGCATCGGCGTCAATGGCGGCTCTCTGGAGAAGGATCTGCTCGAAAAGTATGGCAGTGCCACGGCCGAAGCCCTGGTTGAAAGTGCCATGCGGCATGTCCGCATCCTCGAGGAGGCCGGCCATCCCTGGATCAAGATCTCCGTCAAGGCATCTGATGTCCCCCGGACCCTGCTGGCCTACCGGCTCTTATCTAAAACCACCGACCATCCGCTCCACCTGGGCGTCACCGAGGCGGGTACCCTGCTGAATGGAACCATCCGGTCGAGTGTGGCGATGGGCATGCTGATTGCCGAAGGGATCGGGGACACGTTGCGGGTCTCCCTGACCGATTCCCCTGTTCAGGAAGTCCGGGTGGGCCTCGAACTGTTACGCTGTTTCGGCTTGAGGCCGCCGGGAGCCAGCGTTATTTCCTGCCCTACCTGTGGCCGGATCCAGATCAATGTCGTGGCGTTGGCCCAGCAGGTGGAGACCGAACTCGACAAGTACTATCGCGCCCATCCTTCGGCCCCCCATCCCACCGTGGCCGTCATGGGCTGCCTGGTCAATGGACCGGGGGAAGCCCGGGAGTCGGACATTGCCATTGCCGGTGGCCAGGGGAAGGCCGCGCTCTATGTGAAGGGCACGTTCCTGACGACGGTCCCGGAAGCCGAGATCCTGGAGCGACTGCTTGAGCAGGTCACACTCTGGAAGGGCTGAACATCCATTCATACCACCATATAATCTGGGATTGGAACGGCACCCTCCTGGACGATGTCCAGGCGTGCGTGGACGCCATCAATGTCCTGCTCACGGCCCGTACCCTCCCCACCCTCACTCTCGAGCAATATCTGGACGTGTTTGATTTCCCCGTCCGCGATTACTACCTCAAACTGGGCTTTGATTTATCGCAAGAGAATTGGGCCGAAGTGGCTGCGGATTATCACCGAGCCTACGCGACGGCATCAGCCACCTCTGCCTTGCGCACAGGCGCACCCGCGGCGCTCTCCGCGCTCCGAGCCAGCGGACTGGGCCACTCCATCCTCTCGGCCTGTGAACTTAAGATCCTCCGGCGCATGATCAATGAACGACATATCCTGCCGCAGTTCGATCACATCTACGGGCTCGATGATCTGTATGCCAGTTCGAAAATCGATTTGGGCCACGCCTTGTTTAACCAAACGGGCCTGAGCAAAAAGGGGGCATTACTGATTGGTGACACCACCCACGATTACGAAGTCGCCCAAGCCATGGGAATCCCCTGCCTCCTCATGTCGGGCGGCCACCAATCACTACGCAAACTGGCCCCGCTCGGTTGCCCGATTGTTCCTGATTTTCAAGGGGTGATCGATTTTATCGCCACATGAATACCGCGCTGATTACGGACCTGTTGGATGGAGCGATTGCCGCACGGCAGGAGTTAATGGAGTCCCGGCACGAATCCGCCTTCCGGCTGTTCAACGGGTTCAGTGAAGGGTGCCCCACCCTCGTCA
The DNA here is from genome assembly GCA_037128595.1 of bacterium. Lineage (NCBI taxonomy): Bacteria > bacterium. Next base: position 180,658 of record JBAXWB010000004.1, on the reverse strand, counting down.
TCGATATCTACGGATCCACCGCCCTCCTGAACGATTACACCGAGCTGGCCGCCGCCCCCGTGTCGCTGATCCAGACGGTCTGCCACCACCTGAAGACACGCCTCCCCTGGATCCGGGTCATCCTCCTGAAAACACGTAATGGAAAAACCGAGGCGGAAAAACGCGGCGTGATCCTGTCCGGCACCGGCTGCAACCGGCGGGTGAAGGAGCATGGCCTCTGGTACGCCGTCGATCTGTGCCTGAATCGCGACGCCAGTCTTTACCTCGACACCCGGAACCTCCGTCAATGGGCGACGCGCTCGCTGAAGGGAAAAACGGTACTCAATACCTTCGCCTACACCGGAAGCCTCGGCGTCGCCGCACTGGCGGGCGGCGCGGCCCGTGTCGTGCAGCTCGACCTGAACCGGGAGTTCATGAATCTGGCCGAGGAGTCGTACGCACTCAACCACCTGCCCAACATCAAGGCCAATATCCGCACGGGCGACTTCTGGCCGGAGGTCAATCAGATGAAGCGTGAGGGCGAGCGATTTGACTGCGTATTCCTCGATCCTCCCATCTTTTCGGCAACTCCAAAAGGGGTGGTGGATCTGGCCGCTGACAGTGCCCGGCTAATCAATAAAATCCGGCCGTTGATCAACGATGGCGGGATCCTGGTGGCGATCAACAATGCCCTGTTCCTGAGCGGCAAGGCCTATCTGGACACGCTGACCGCGCTCTGTGCGGATGGATGTTTAAAGATCATCGAGCTGATCCCGGTGCCTCCAGACTGCACCGGCTACCCGCAAACCATGGTCGGCGCCCCCGTCACCGATCCGGCGCCGTTCAATCACGCCACCAAAATCGCCCTCCTCGAGGTCAGGCGGAAAACATGAGTCAACGCGCGCTCACCATTGTGACCACTCTTTTACTATGGCTCGGGGCCATGGGCTGGCTGGTTTTCTACGAGGCCTACCCCGATCTCCGGCATCAGACGTCAGCCGGGTATCGCACCTTGCTGTCACATGGCGTCATGGTCATGGACCGGTGGATGACCATTTCCGTTCAGGGGAAATCCATCGGGTATACGCATACCTCTGTCGATGTGGACGAACAGAACGGCGGCAACCACTACCGGATCAATAACCGCACCATCCTGACCCTTATGATCATGGGAAGTCGTCAGCGGGTGGCCGTGAATGCCGATGCGGTCGTGGACGCCCTTTACAAACTCACGTCATTTTCCTTTGACCTGACCTCCACCGGCTACGCCATCTCCGTCGACGGAACACGGAAACAAGGCAACGTGTTTGATATCACCATCAAGGGCGTGGGTTCAATCCAGCACTTTACCGTCACCATCCCGGAAGACGCCGTCATCTATTCACCCATGACCGAAATGACGCTGAAGTCATTGAAGCCGGGCAATGAGGCCGTGTTCCAGATCTTCAACCCGGTCACCCTCTCCTCGCAGAAGGTGGCCGTCCGGGCGCTGCGCCATGAGGAGCTGCTCCGCACAGGCAAACCGGTTCCCACCACCGTGCTCACCGCCACGGTGGATGGCATGGAAACGCTTTCCTGGATCGACCGCGAAGGGCTGATGATGAAACAGGAAACCGCGCTCGGCTGGACCATTGAAAGCTGTGAGGCCAAGGAGGCGTTATCCGCAGGGGCCCGGCAGGGAACCGAAGATATGTTGACGGCCCTGGCCGTTCCCATTGAAGGGGATACCGCCCTGCTCCGCTCGGCCCCTGAGGTTACCCTCCGCCTCACCGGCCCGACCTTTTCCCGCGACGCCCTGGAATCCCAGCGCCAGACGGTCGTCTCGATCAACAGTAATGTCACCGACGTAAGGGTCCGGACCGACATGCTGCCCGCCTCCGGTTGTGTAAAAGCGGCCATCCCTGCGGCCCTATCGCCCTGGCTGGCCTCCACACCCTTCGTCCAGGCACAGGACCAGCGGCTGATCAACAAGGCGCGGGAGATCACCGGTGACTGGACCAACAGTCTGGAGGCCGCACTCGCCATTTATGAGTGGGTCTACACCCAGGTGGCCAAAAAGCCAACGGTCAGTCTGCCCTCCGCATTGGATGTACTGGCCCGGCCCGAGGGGGATTGCAACGAACACACCTATCTGTTTACCGGCCTGGCCCGGGCGGCCGGACTCCCCTGCAAAATACGGGTGGGCCTCACGCTCCATGAAGGCCGGTTCTATTATCACGCCTGGCCGTCCGTCTATGTCGGCCAGTGGCTCGACATGGACCCCACCCGGGGGCTCCCGGCCGTCAACACCGGCTACCTCTCGCTGCTTGAAGGTGAACTGGCCGAACAGATGAAACTGATGAGCATTGTCGGAAAGCTGAGGGTGGAAGTCGTTCCCCTAAAATTACAGAGATAACATGAAAGAATTGTTCACGCGAAGCCGCGAAGCACGCGAAAAAAAGTGGTTTTACTTAACTCCAAATTACTTCGCATCTTCGCGGCTTCGCGTGAAAAATCTTAATTGCATCAAGCTTTGAGAAAAGTGAAACCATGATTACTATTACCAATCTCAACAAGCACTTCGGGGCGGTGCAGGCCGTCAGGGACCTCTCCCTCTCCATCCCCGCAGGGGAGCTGTTCTGCTTCCTCGGGCCCAATGGCGCAGGGAAGACCACCACCATCAAGATGCTTACGGGGCTGTTACGTCCGGATTCCGGGACCATTAAAATAGGTGACTTCAATATCCAGTCCCACCCCGTTGAGGCCAAGCGGATCATGGGCTATATCCCCGACATGCCGTTCCTCTACGAGAAACTGACTCCGGTCGAATTCCTGAAGTTCGTAGCGGGGCTGTACAACCTCAACCGGCCTGACTTGAACGCCCATATCGAGGCCTCCCTCCGGCAGTTTGACCTGCAGGGAGCGCGCAACGCCCTGATTGGTGAGTTGTCGCACGGCATGCGCCAGCGCCTGCTCTATATCAGCACCTTTATCCACGACCCGAAGGTCATCCTGATTGATGAACCCCTGATCGGACTAGACCCCCACTCCATCCGCATGATCAAGGATCTCCTGCGGGCCAAGGTGAAGGACGGCATGACCATTCTGCTGACCACCCATATTCTGGCATTGGCCGAAGACATCGCCGACCGCATCGGCATCATTTCCGGCGGCAAGCTCATCGCCCTCGGCAAACTGAATGAATTGCAAACCCAATCCGGCTCCAATGGCACTCTGGAAGACATCTTCCTGAAACTCACCAGTACCCCATAATGCCTTTATGACACCATTAACCGCCATCTGGATGAAGGACTTCTTTGTGCTGCGCAACCTGCGGCGACTTTTGCAGCAGGAGTCTGTGTTCAAGGTCACCTTTATCCTGCTTTTCGCCACAGGCATGATGGGCGGATTCTTTGCCCTGTTTTTATCCGGCTTCCGGTTCCTCTCGGACATGGGTGGCGGCGGCTTCATGATCACCCATCGCCTGTTCGCCCTGTTCTTCCTCGGACTCGGGATCATGCTGCTAATGTCCAACGTCATTACCTCTTATTCCACCCTCTTCAAATCCCGCGAAACCCTCTTTCTGCTGACCGCCCCCCTCGACACCCGTACCCTTATCACCTACAAATTCATCGAATCCAGCCTGCTCAGTTCCTGGGCCTTTTTCTTCCTGATGGTCCCTTATACCGCCGCCTACGCCTGGCACGCCCATCTGGGAATTCTCTTCCCGGTCTGGACCCTTCTGCTCACCATCCCCTTTGTCCTGTTGTGCGGCGCCATCGGAACCCTGATCTCCCTGGCTGCAGTCCGCTGGTTCCCCCGAAGCCGGATCGTGTGGGCTATTCTAGCCGGCCTCGTTCTCGTGATCATGGTCCATGGAATAATCCAGATCCGGCCGGTCATGAATGAAAATGCCTCATTCATCCTCAACCGCTTCCTGCCCGGCCTTCAACTGGCCTCCCATCCCCTGATGCCGAACAGCTGGGTATCGGAGGGCATCATGGCCCTGACGAGAGGCCAGTGGACCAGAGGACTGATGTTATGGCTGGTACTGGCCACGACAACGGCCCTGCTGACGCTATTGGTACAATGGCTGGGCGAACGGACGTTCTACCGGGCCTACCAAAAGGTGATCGGAGCCTCCGATCTCCGGCGTCGGCCGGCCGAATTGCTGGCCTGGCTGGACAAAAGCCTCGCGTTCCTCCCGCACGACATCCGGGGAATGGTCATGAAGGACATCCGTTCATTCCTGCGGGATCCCATGCAATGGTCCCAGGGGCTGATCTTCTTCGGCTTGCTGGCCATCTACTTCTCGAGCTTCCGGTCCTTTCATTACAACGAAATGCCGGATCTGTGGCGCAACCTGATCGTATTCCTCAACATCTTCAGTGTCTCCTCCGTCATCTGCTCCCTGGCCGCCCGGTTTGTCTACCCGCAACTGAGCCTGGAAGGCCACAGTTTCTGGATCCTGGGCCTGGCGCCGACAGGGATGCGCAGGATCCTGCTCACCAAGTTCTGCCTGGCAGCCCTGGCCATGGTGACGGTGAGTGCGGGGCTGATGGGACTGGCCGCGTGGATGTTGCAGGCTGGCGGGGCGCTGACAACGCTTTCGGTGGGACTGGCCATCGCCGTGTCGCTCGCCGCCGCCGCGCTGGCAACGGGATTGGGCGCCATCTTTATCGATCTTAAACAGCCCAATCCAGCCGCAATCATCTCCGGATTCGGCGGCACCATGAACCTGGTCTTCACGCTAGGCTTCATGCTCAGCGTCATTCTCCCCTTCGGGTTGATCTGGCACTGGCATTCCACCAGCGGATTCAACGGGACGCCATTCCTACAAGCCAATGCCTATGCCGCCCTCTGGGTGGTAAGCCTCTCCGTCGTCACCATTACCCTGCCCCTCTGGCTGGGCATTCGCAGCCTCAAGCACCGCGAATACTAGGCATTTCCATTGGTTTTTCGCCTGTCGATTCTGCTGAAAAAACCCCTTATACCTCGGCGCCAAGAGATTACCACTTTGTTGCCACCATTCGTCGGCAAGGATGTGCATCAGACAAACGCGGGGTGAATGTCCTCGTCACGGACAATGGCTTCGGCGTATTCGAGCGCCGCGAACACATCTTCACGGGTAAGTTGCGGATACCCCTGCACTACCTCATCAACGTTGGCCCCATGCGCCAACAGATTCAGGATGTTGCTGACCATGATACGCGTTCCCCGTATGCATGACTTGCCGTGGCATACCCCAAAATCAATGACCACTCTCTCATTCATTTCGTCATGATAACACAACCCGTTTTCTTTTTTATTCAATTTTAAATCCGCTCCCTTTCCCTCGCGACATCCGAGGACAGTTGGAGTGTTGCGCTCACTCACCAGCTCCTTATTGTCGTTTGAATTCATAAGGCTCGCCCTACCACCCGCGAGATTACAAGATAATAGGCCGCACCCTCCTCAACTATCCGGGCTGTACGCATAGTCTTCTCCCTGGGCTTATCGCCAGCAACCACGCATATATCTATACTGTATTAGCTTAATTGAAAAATAATTAGTTTAATATTAACCTATCCCTGATTTTTGGTATACGTCACGCTTGAAAAATCAACCTATGCTCATCTTTGCCATTACAGTGGGTATACCCGATCCTCGAATATACTCACAGGGCCACTCCCTCCCACCGACAAGAACTTGAGGATCTGATTTGCCCACTCGGGATGATCATGCCGCAGACGCCAGTACGCCTCTTCCGCCTGCTTTAGATTATTCCATACATCGTTGCTGTTCTTCGGATCCGAGAGTTGCGCCATGATCACGGCCATCCTGAGAAGAGGATCTTCGGTGTCCTTCGCCAAATCGCGCAGTGGCGTGACTGCCTCGCTCCTTCCATCATAACGTGTTGGCCACCCACCATGCCGGTCGGGACAGATGACCGCCATGCAAATTGCATTCACATAGAAGATCGCGGCAGCCCTGCCACTGAACTCCTGATTGGCGGGCGTCTGTTTCTTCAACTCATTCTTCCTGTCCGAGAACCTTTTCTCACAGGTCGAGATCTGGTCATCCGATAACTTGTGACCGGCCATGATCTCGTTCATACACCCGAGAAGGTACGGGTCGGCAATCGACGCCTGCCCGGACGATGACGGAGCCGACACGGCATCGACGAATTTCATGTCATGATAGTCGCCACTTTTTCGAGCGAGTTTCATGATAATCGCGGCCCATGCCGGATTCATTACGGCCAGGCGTTGGTATTCGGCGGCAGCAAAGGCGGTGTCATCGCATCGGGACGCCGGCAAAATCACGGCCGCATGCAAAGCGGGATCATGATGATACTTCAGTGACTCCTTCAGCGGCTTCAGCACGTGGTCCACCCACCGGAACTCGGCAGGCCATCGCCCATATCGCTCGGGATCGATAACGGCCATGCAGACGGCATTGGCATAAATGATAGCCGCCTCCTCATCGGCCAGTTCATAGAAGCCATTCCGTTCATCCCAGTCGAAATCGAAAACACAACGACGGAAACGCTGATGAAGAGCCTCCAACTGCTCGGCACTGATCGTTTGCCCCCCCAGGATCCCGGAGGCGTACCGAGCCAGTTCAGGGTCCAGCAGCGGCTCAACTTTCCACGACTCCAACTGGTTTTCGCCGGGCTTGCGCTCGCGCAGCAGGAAAATCCTGCCGCGGGCATTGACCAGAACCACCCCCCGATCGGTCACGGCTAGGTCCACAAGCTCACCTAGGGGCCGATTGTCCTCATCGCTTTCATAAGGATAGCTCTTGTAGTCATGCACCAGTTCAAGACCCGCCCCCAGACTGAAGACATCGTTCGCGTATTTACCGGCTCTAAAGATATCTGCCGACAATTTGACCAATACTCTGTGGTCCGCATTGAACACCGGGTACTGTCGAGACCTCTCCATCAACATCTCTTTCTGCTTCCTCCAGGCTTCCTTCCGTTCTGCTCTCACGGCCGCGGGGGTTTTGGTCCAATCGGGCTCATTCCCATCTCTATAAGAGCCGAGATGGGGCGGCCACGGAGCGAGCGTCACATCACTGCTGATGTCGTAAAGACCATAGTGAAGCCCGCTCTGCTCCCTGTAACCGCGGAAAGAAGGGAGAACGGGATACAAACTACCATGCTGGCCAACGGCATCTTCGGCCGGGGTGGCATATTCAGCCAACTTTACCATCAGACTGAGTTTGCCATTAGAAACATCCCATCGCCAAATGCCTGTCCAATCGCAAAGCCAGAGCAAGTTACGTTTGGAATCCGCGGACATGCACTTCACGTTGATGTGCTTGCCATCCCATTCACTCTTCGCCTGGAGCGAACGCTCGGACGCAACTATGTCCATGGCATGCCTACCCGTGTCATACGCCACCAAATTGAACGGCTCATCGCCCCCCCCTCCGATCGCAAGGTACAGTTTCGGCCCCAGCACGGCCATAGCCCGAATCCTCGATCCCGGCAATCCGTTCCGGGTGTCTATCCATGACGTTTTACCAGTCTCGTTCTCGATAACCTGGACACCATCCCTAGTGCCCAGATAGGTATGATGGGCATCCACGGCAACACTGGAGACATAGAACAGCAGTTCACCCCCGGCCGATGAATCCCATCTCTCGAGCTTCACTACCCTGTCGCGGCTGATTGCTCCCGTGTCAAGGGAGAGGCGAACCATGTGTTCACCAAAGAAGTTGCGGCCTGGGCCGGCATCGATCATGCAAAGATCCACGATGTCAAGGAACTCCCCGTTGGGGATAAGATGGAGCCGGAGTTTGGCTCTTTGCTCCATGTAAGGGGAATACCCCTGATGGTTATAAGAACGCTGGATCGCGCCCAAGGGAGTCAGTACATAGTTGTTCCAAGGCGAATCAGCTACCGGGCGATTTGTATGCACGAGAGACTGACTGGAGGATATCGGCTCTTGAACCGACTTCGGCATGGCCCCCGTGACGATGGCGAGGGAATCACCGTCAGGATGAAGCATCTGCGCCAACCGCGTGGCGCCATCGGTCCTTCCCGCATCGACAAGAAGGATGAGAAACTTGCGCCAGAAGGACCCGATATAGGTTTCACTCGATTCCAAATCCCCTGGTCCTGGGCGCATCCCCAACGCCAGCGATTCAGCCTCGTTAGTGCAGCCTACACGGACTAATGCGGCAAGGTAGTCCTGCACTCTGAACAGGGGGGGATTTCCATACGGCAGTTTTATAATGCCCTGATGGTGCCATTTTACCGAATCAATCGATCCCTCAGGCGGGAAGGTCTTATTTAGAACCTTGTACTGGGCCTTGATAATGATGGGAGCGACGGGCAGTTTCTTACGCTCTTGGGAAAAAGGTGAGAATCTCACCTCAAACAGCCCAGCCTGGGAGGTGGTCGACTGGTGGTCTTGCGGCAGCCCTCGCCCCAGGATCAATCCAAACACCGCATTTTCGCCTCTCATCGTTATTCGGCAAGGGTTCTCGAGGGGCATCTCGTCAGCCATGATGGAGGCCAAGTCAACGGCAAGATCGACTTCAGGCCTGGCCAGATCGCCAAGGCTAGCTGTGAATCCGAGCCGCTGCATAGCAATCACTCCATAGCAACACACCATGCGCAACAACGGATCTTTGCTCCCGTGGAGATGCCGCAGGTAACCAACGTAGGCCGCCACGCATGCGGGTGTGGATGTGACGGACATATAGACAGGTGATTGAACGGTGGCAATCACCGTCTCCACTGATTCAGGACAGATCCACTTATTTGTGGCCAACCGTGCGACGAACTGATCCACGGCCTCTGTCAACAAGGCGGCCTGGGCCGGGGGATCATCCGGCCGGAACGACTCGAAATGCTCGACACGATCCAACCACGTACCCCAGTAGTACACCGCAGGACAGCGCACCTCTCCACCCCCGTCATAGCCCTCCTTGCTCAACGGAGGAAGCGGGGAATACAACGCATCAAAGGCGTGCAACCTCGTCCTGAACAAGTCCTCCTCCTGGTCCTGTAGAAGTTGCCATGCGGATTGATCACCGGCATTGGCTACTGAACTCCGACTTCGCCCATGATAAACACCGTTCGGAAAATACCTCCATGCTTGCAGGACTGGCCACGTGGAGCGGTCATTCACATTGGTAACCGGAATCGAATGCCAATATGGAAAAGAGCGCTCAGAGGCAATGACCTGATAGTACTCCGCCAACACTTCCGCCGCGCGTCCCAGGGACTTCGGGTTGTCGGGTTCGGCGCTCGCGAGTATTCCTGCCAACTGAAGCCGGTTGTTCTGGCTTCGCTGAAGGGCATACGCGCCCTCGGCCAGTTCAAGCGCCCTTGCCCATTCCCCCGAGGTCACCAGTGCCTGCGCACGGGCGGATAGGAGCGCCGCCTCATCTTCGGCCCGCGCCGGTGCGCCGACTGCCCCCTGCAGAGGTCCCAGCATAACAGTTTGGATGTTCTGTGCCATCGTATGCGCAACAGCGGACAGGTTGGTCAGTGACACCCGCATCACCAGACTTGTCACGGACGCACCGCTGACGCGGCGCATCTGCAGCGAAATGTCAGCATCACCGGAGGCCCCAGCACGACGGACGCTCGCCTCCGCAATGACCACCGACAACCGCAAGGCTTGATCAAGGCCGCTGACATGGCTTTCGTCGCCCAGCGTGGCTAGGTGCGCACGGTCCAGAACGGCAAGTCGGGGCGATGCCAGGAGATCAGGTCCGACCAGCACCGATAGGGCTGCCGCCTCATACGCCAGCCGTCCCTCAGTCTCTTCCGTCCCCGCGCCCAACCATGCCACATAGTGCGCCGAACTGCCCAGCGTCACCTTCTTCTGCAGTGCATTGGTCAAGGCCACTTCAATCGGCAACGATGACACTGCCTTCGTGTCCGCTGATGCCACAGTATCGCACAGCACAGCGCCGCTCCGCGCTTCAGTGACTCGCAACCTTATCGCCTTGGGACTTATCAAACCCGGCTCCACAAAGGCGAAGACATCCGCAGGCAACGCCATCTGGATGCGAGCGGCATAACTTTCGGAACTTCCCGCGTCCAGCGCCTTCTCGTGCAGGATATTCGCCAAACTGGTGCGGTCCACCGTCTCGCAGCCCTGCCATTTCGCCACGCGCTCAAGCAACTCAGCGGAAACCAGTTCGACATGGGCACTCCTGCCGACCGGCACAATCGCTATACGCACTGGTGATGCCATGCTCCGCGAAACGGTAAACGCCATGAATGCCATCAAGGCAGCTCGAAGACATTTCCAGAATCGGAAATTTCTAGGGATGCCAGCTATGTGGATGTGCATGATGATCCTTCCCGACCATTGTTGTTACGCAGCGATCCTTCGCATGGAACAACGGTTGTTCGTCGATTTACTTCTTCTCCAACTTCGGCAACAACCGCTCCGCGATCTGGGCGGCGGCTTCTTGGAGGGCGGCTTTGCCGGCGATGAGCTCTGTCAGGTCGACCGTCACGACCGCCTGGCGATCGGTAGCGATAATCTTATCGGTGGCGCGGTCGATGGCCTTGATCTCCACCCGGGCCTTGACGCTGACGATGTTGCCGCGGCGGGTGGCAAACTCGCTGAAGCCTTCACCCTCGATCACTATGTCCGCCTTGTTTTCATCCGACTTCGAATCAAGTACTGTGAAACCTGTTTCCTTGCAGAACAGAATTAGTTCCGTCTCTGCCGCAGGGTCAATCGTAGCCAGTCCGACGTGGCGTTCGTGGACCCTTATGATGACCGTGGGACGTTTGGCGTCACCCAACGCCTTGTTCACGGCGGCAATACGGTCGGCAATGGGAACTTCCTTAGCCACCAATTTATTGGCATTACTAACGATCGAATCTCCCACCTGCTTGGCCAGTTGTTCAACAAGCGGCCCGATCTCATCACTGGTCCGCCCCTTCACGGATTCCCCCAGAACCCGACTGGTCTCCGTACCAATGATCTTGGCCACCAAGTACATGGTCTTGTCAGCTTCGATAATGGAACCCGTCACCAGAATCTTTGCCCCGGTCAGTTTCCCAACCTTGACAGCCTGATCCGGCGAGACCATGCCAGACATATTTAGTTCATGTTCATCGAGTGTCTTCCGGAGATCTTGCCGATCCACCAGATAGAGATCCGGATTGGTCACCAGTTTGGCAAAAAGGATGTCGCTCACCTTTGCGCCGTAATCCTTGACTCCCGCGCCCCGCTCCTCAAACGCAAAGATAGCCGTGGGGTAAATTGCGGGCACATCGGCCGCAACCGCCACCAGTCTCAACCCAAAAACTGCTGCCACAAGAATTAACCATATTGATTTCATAACTTTCTCCTATTCCTCTATCAGTTTGTTGCCAGATACCCGTTCCAAAACCTTTACTATCAGAAACCGTGGCGTGGGCGATTCCACCCACGAACTCATCATGCTGAACCCACAGACTACAAGTCTTCCACGCTCCTTGGCGAAGGTAAATTCAACCCAAGGCCAGGCGCGCTCTCCCTTGGCAACTTCCGCGACTACCGGACCCCGATCGCCTCTGAGTTTCAGTCCGCTAAGGACCACAGTCCCTTTAGTTTTCCACGCGACCGCATCCAGCCGCTTATCCAATTCTGTAATGATATCCGCGTGGCGGAACATCACACTGTCGGGCTGCTGCAGATCGGACGCCTCAGTCATCGGTAACGCACATTCGCCGTCCAGCGGTGCGAGGCATAGAATACGCCAACCAGTACTTGCCGCTTTAAGCAAACTATCCACCAATCCCCGGTAATCCCTGAATGAAACGCCTTCCCCAATCACCAGAAGGCCAGGGTGTGCGCCCGTCAAGGCGGCTACATTCCGGATTTCCGTGAAAGGAATCTTGGCCTCAGTAAACAACTTGGCTGTTAACCCCGTCGGATCAAACAAGGAAATATCCAGCGTCTTGAACCATTCCTCACGGCCGAAGAACGTCTCGGGGAATATCCATATGGGTTTCTCGACACGTACAATTTCCCGCCCGGCCTCAATTGCCATAACGGAGAGTCGGCTCTGAATGATCACTCCCGGCTTGACCACCGGCATGGATATATGAATTTCAATACTCGCAGGAATCACAGGAGTGACATTTACGGCTGATTCACCCCTTGCCACTGTTCGCCCTTCAACCGAAAGCTGCCATGCAAGCCGACCATTAAAGGTTTCCGCCCCGGAAACGGTTAGATGGAAAACACTTTCACTACCTCCAAACACATTCGACCAGGGTTCCTCCACAGCGATAGAGAGGCCATAGGGAGCCTTCTCGGACGCCACCGAGACGAGGCCTGCGGCTTCACCCATATGGCCGATAGTTCCAAAGGAGACCAGAATTAGCCAACAAGTCAGAGAAAGCGATTGGAAGTTCATGATTTACGCCCTTTTACTCTGCACAACGCTTCAACCGTCTGGAACACCTTTGTCTCTTCATTGCCCACCCGGGAATATGACACCTCAACGGGCTCACCCATGCCGATGACTGTATCAAACCTTGAAGATATCACCGTAGGCTTTTCAAGCATGATTGAGGTATCCACCGCCACTTTTCCGTCAGCCAGTGGATACACCCACAGGGTTAATTTGTTGTTCGACTGACGGCTGGGCGTAACTTCAACAAGGTCCTCCCCTCGGATAACCACATCCGTTGACCATGCCCGCCTCCATGTCTTTTCACCTCTTACCCGCGTGACCATGACCAACCTTACCAGCATGGCCGGAGTATCAGGAACCGGGCTGTTATCATCCTGCTCCACGCCTAACCCCACCTCGCCGTTGGATTGGGTGATCCATCGTAATTGTTTGGGGAATAGCCGCGATGTTTCTGCAAAAAGTTTCCGTATAGCATCTACCTGGGAGGAGCTGGGCGTCACCAGCTGTGCAATCCCGGTCACGCCAAAGCCCTCGGGAACTGGAGCCTGCGAACGACCCGCCCATATGGCAATTCCAAGCACCGCTATTAACGCGCCCGCCAAGGTGTACAGGGCTTTTCCCCACAGAGAGGCAACAGACGAAACATCCGCCTGATGCGCGAGATAGCGGGTTTGGGCCGTATTAACGGCAATCTGATTCGACAGGCGCTCGAGATGTTCCACCGGGGGGGTATGGCGTGCCGCCCAGCTTTTCAATAAATTATTAAATTCAGATTTCATGTATTCCATCCTCTTCAGACAACATCTTGCGCAATAGTTTACGCGCATGGTGAACTCGCCAATACATTGTAGCCATCAGGCAATGGTCAACCTGGGCGGCCTCCTTAATGCTGAATCCCTGAATGGCCGTCAGGGCTATGGCCGCCCGTAATGGCGGCGACAGGGATTCCAGCGCTTTCGTGACACGGGCATCGCTTTCCATTCCCATGATGGTTTCCGTCGGACTCCAACTCTTGCCTCCTGGGGAATCAGGTGGGTTTTCACGATGTTCCACCGGATTCCGGGTCCTCCGTTTCAGGAAGTTGTGAGCTATATTCATGGCGATACGGTATAGCCAGGTCGAAAACGCAGACCGCCCCTTAAATCTATGAATATTGCCTACGACCTGCTGGAATACGTCCTGGGTCAGTTCGTCCGCATCCGCATCGTTGAGCACCATAGGGTAGATCATCGCCCTCACCTTACCAACGTACCGACGGGTCAATGCATCGAAATACCGCAATTCTCCGGATTTCACATACTTTTCAAGCAATTGTTCGTCAGCGATGTCGTCCATATTCATTCCTGATAACCTATTAGACAATCAAATCACATAAATATTTGAAAGAAATGCAAGACCGCGAAATAAAAGGCCCACGAACGCATACGCGTGGGCCTTCTAATACCTGCGGATGACCAAAACACGATTACAAGGGTATCCACACAGGGTCGTTCCTTACAGGCCTGATTCAGCATGGTTCCAACGGAGCGGAACCCTCCATTGCTACCGCCAGCACGGCGGTTATTACATGTGTTTCGCGTGAATTTTCGATGGACAATTTAAACCTTTTTCATCTTTACATCGCAACTTGCTAAAACTCTGTTTATAGGTTTTAGCACAGGATCAGTCATTGGATTTTTTTACTTTATTGACAGGTGGCCGAGTGGGGACCTTCAAAGCCGAAATAGCTCCCCTCGCCTTCCAAAGCGCCGCCGGCATTGGTTGGGACAGGCACCTGCGGCGCGGCTGTTGAGCTGTCAGATTGTTGAAACGAAAAGAGAAAGGCCCGCGTGTACGCGCGTAGGCGGGCTTTCGGTTATAACCCGGACCACGCAAGGATCAACTCCTCATAGCTACTCTCCCAAAATGGAGGGCGCTGCTCAGTCAGCGCCAGCGATCAGGGCGACACAAGCAGGCAACAACACCGGAGTCCAGGATGGACTCAAGATGGGCCGCTATAACGACACCGGCGCTGACAGAGCAGCGCCCTCCATTGAGGAGACGCAAACCCAGCAAACCTCTCACAGCCTTCCTGGGAAAGCGGAAATCCGGGCAGATTGAGCGTTGCTGTCTTGAGTTGATTGGACTACGCACCTGTCCCCGGTTTTCCTGAAAAGTAGTCTTTTATCATGTACCAGACATGTTAAATTAACGTCATGATTACGAGGGTTATAAGCAAATCAGGATTGAAGACTGCGTCCCCACACCAGGACTTATCCTATTGGCTTGGCAAATCCCGGGATGAGCGCGTGAGCACGGTCGAAGTATTACGACGGCAATACCATGGAAATTCAGCCAGACTTCAGAGATTTGTTCAAGTTGTTCAGCGATCACGGGGTTGAATATATCATCGCGGGCGGTGCTGGGTGAATGTTGATAACGAAAAGCACCGGCTAAGGGGACGGCTGAGGGCGATCCTGCGAAAGCGAGCACACCTGAAAGGGCGGGGTCGTGGACGCGATCATCAGCGATGGAACAATGCCTACTTTACGGAACATGGGTACTTCAGTCTATATGATGCCTATGTGAAAACACGCCAGTCCGCAGGCCTGATTCAGACTTGCTTGATCTATTGCTAAAACTCTGTTTGCAGGTTTTAGCATATGATCAATCCTCCTCGATATTCCGGCGGTCAACGCTAAGGCACACCAGGGCCTAATTTCCAGCGGCGAGACGCCGCTGCCACTTTGGCGGCCATGAAAGCACACAAAGACCGCGAAGGGAGCAATAGTTTTGTCTGCGGCGCTAACACTAGGGCATTGAATTTCAATATTTATCAACACCGCGGCTGCGACGTACTCGTCACAGCCGCCTTTGCGAGCTTTGCGGCCTTCTGTTCAAATTCTTAATCTTTCGGTTTCACTCGTCCAAAGGGTGATATCCAACTGGTTCCGACGGAGCGGACCCCTCCATTAGATGAAAAAGGTATCGGCGAAAATAGTGTTGTTCAATCCCCCGTTCGCGAACTATCATGCGCCCCGCTTATGAAAGTATTACTAGTAGCTGGAGTCGGTGAACGCCCGGAAGCCCACCTCTTTCCTGAATTGGCCGCCCGGGGAGTTCAGGTGGACCTCCTGTGCGACACCACGTCCCCTTACTTTGATCCCCTCAAAGCGGCCGGCTTCCCGATGACCCACAAGAAAATGAAGGCCCGGCTGGATCTCGCCGCCATCCGGACCATCCGCCACCTGCTCAAAACCGGCGGCTATGATATTGTCCACGCCTTCAACAGTCGCGCCCTCTCCAACAGCCTCATTGCGTCCATAGGCATCCCCGTCAAACGGATCGGCTATTGTGGCACCATGGGCCACCTCCGGCGCTGGGATCCCTCCTCCTACCTGGCGATCTTGAACCCCCACGTGGATCGGATTGTCTGCGTTTCCAAAGCCGTTCAAAGCTATCTCAGCTCCCGGGGAATCCCCCAGACCCGCTTAAAGCAAATTTACAAAGGCCAGGATCCGTCCTGGTTCAAGGCGGCCCCCCGTTCCAGTCTGCAGGAATTCGGCATTCCCGACGGAGCCGTGGTCATTGGCTGCATTGCCAATATGCGCCCCATCAAGGGCGTGCCGGTGTTGATCGAAGCCTTGCGCCAGCTGGCCCCGACCTTGCCCGTTCATCTGCTGCTGGTAGGCCAAACGGGAGACGCCGAAGTCAACCAGCTGATCGGCAACAGCCCCGTACGCGAGCGAATCCACCTGGCGGGCTTCCGCATGGATGCCCCGCAATTGATGGGGGCCTGTGATTTATTCGTGATGCCGACCCTTCAAAATGAAGGCTTTTCAAAAGCCGTGATCGAAGCCATGTGCATGGGGGTCACCTGCATCGTGTCCGCCGTCGGGGGCATGGTGGAAATGATTGAGCATGACCGGACGGGAAAGATCGTCCCGCCCGGGGATGCCCGCGCCCTGGCCGACGCCATCCAAACCTATGCGGTTGACCGCCCCCTTCGCCACCAGCATGGCTTGAACGGCCGCCAACGCATTGTGGCGCAGTTCCCGTTTTCCAGAACGGTTGATGAAACCATTCAACTTTATGAATCACTCTGCTTGCCTTCAACGAGGCGCTTATGACACAAATACCGTCTTTATCAGGAGATTGAACAATGGAATTTCTTGCGTCACTGTTTCAGCTGAATGTCGACATCATTGAACACATGGGGTATCCCGGCATCGTGTTTCTGATGACACTGGAAAGTTCTGTCTTTCCGATCCCCAGCGAGCTGGTTATGCCCCAGGCGGGCTACCTGGTCTCAACCGGCGCGATGAGCATGCCGCTGGTCATCTTCCTCGGGGTGTTGGGCAGCTGGCTCGGGGCCCTGCTGAATTACAGCGTGGCCATGTGGCTGGGCCGCCCTTTCTTCCTGAAATACGGGAAATATTTTTTCTGCCCGCCTGACAAATTCGCCATGGTGGAACGTTTCTTCCACGCGCACGGGGAGATCAGTACCTTTACCGGCCGGTTGATTCCCGTTGTCCGGCACCTCATTTCCATTCCCGCCGGCTTGACCCGCATGAAAATGTCCCACTTTCTGCTTTATACCGGCATCGGCTCCGCGATCTGGGTCAGCATCCTGGCCTATATCGGCTTTCTGTGCGGGAAGAACCTGGATCTCATCAAGAAGTATTCCCACATCTGCACGATCAGCGTCATCCTCGGCTGTGCCCTTCTCATCGCCATTTACGCCTGGCTCCACAAACGACGCCAGGCCAAGTATGGAAAGGCGACGCCGCCCCAATGACCCCCATCGGCCCCAGCCTTACCAATGAGCAATGCCAGGACCTTCACACCGCCCTGCGCACAGAATGGCTGGAGACCAATGGCCTCGGGGGATACGCCTCGAGTTCCATTCATAACTGCAATACCCGGAAATATCACGGCCTGCTGGTCGCGGGGTTGGCAGACCCGGCGGGCCGCTTTACCCTGCTTTCCAAATACGAAGACTCCATTGTCACCGACGCGGGTGAATTTGCGCTTTCGAGCAATTGCTATCCCGGCGTCATGCACCCTGACGGACACCGGCGTTTGATCGGATTCCATCTGGCGGAAGGGCCCGTGTTCCACTACCAGATCCAGGGGATGATGATCCGGAAACGCATTTTGATGGTGCAGGGACAAAACACCGTGCTGGTGGAATATCAGCTGGAGCAGGCCGAGCACCCGGTCACCCTCCGCCTGAACCCGTTACTGGCCTTTCGCCGTCATCACGAATTGAAGCAGGAGGATGCCTATATCCACACCGTCCCGACCCTGCTTGCGGACGGAATCCGGATCCACCCCTACGATGGCTTACCGCCCCTCTTCATCCAGGCCAGTCACTCCCCGACCTTTGCCTCGCGCCCCGTCTGGTACCGGAATCTCGAATACTTCCTGGAAGCGGAGCGGGGTTATGATTATCACGAGGACTGCTTCTGCCCCGGTCCCCTGGAGATCACCCTGCACCCTGAGCAACGGGTCATTATTTCGGCGTCACTCTCGAGCCAGCCGGACTTGCACGCCCTGTGGGAGACCGAAACCCGCCGCCGTCTCGCCTCTACGCAGGCGGCCGAGGCCGTTGCCCATCACGTGGGAGACACCGATATCACCCAGCCCCTGCCGGCCCTCATCCGCAGTGGCCTGCCCTTTACCATCCGCACCCCGGGTACCGCCCGGGCCACCATCATTGCCGGCTATCCCTGGTTTGATGATTGGGGTCGCGATACCCTGATCAGCCTGCCGGGCCTCACCTTCTATTCCGGCCGGCCGGAACTCGGAATTGAAATCCTCAAGGCGGTCGCCCCGCATGAACGGGACGGCCTGATTCCCAACTGCTTTGCCGCTGACCCGGAACACCACGCCTACAATTCGGTGGATGCCTCGCTGTGGTACTTCTGGGCGGTTCAGCAAATGCGGGAATGCACTCAGGACCGGAAAACGCTTCAGGAGATCCTCTGGCCGGTGTTGAAACGCATTGCCACCCGTTTCATGGCCGGCACACACTATGATGTCTTTATGACGCCCGAAGGGCTCCTGCACGCCGGCAACCGCCACACCCAGCTGACCTGGATGGATGCCACCTCCTATGGCGAACCGGTGACCCCCCGCTACGGATTGGCCGTTGAACTGAATGCGCTCTGGTATAACGCCCTGGTCTTTTGCGAGGCCCTCGCCAAAGACTTCAACGAAAAACTCCCCTGGCCCAAAGATCTCACCAAACGGCTCAAGGCGGCCTTCGTCGCCACGTTCTGGTTGGAAGGACCCGGCTATCTGGCCGATTCCCTTGCCGACGGCATTCTCAACGAAGCCATTCGCCCGAACCAGATTTTCGCCGCCTCGCTCCCCTTCTCCCCGTTGAGCGCCCCGCAGCGCAAGCGGGTCGTCGAAACCGTCTGGAGGGAATTATTCACGCCCTACGGACTGCGAACCCTCTCCCCGCATGATATTGCCTACCGCGGCCGCTATGAGGGCGACCAGCCCACCCGCGACGCCTGTTATCATCAAGGTACCGTGTGGCCCTGGTTGCTGGGCCACTACGGTGAGGCGGTCCTGAAAACCAGCCGCAGCCCCGCCAAGGCGGCCCGGGAGCTAACCCAAAGCCTGCAACCCCTGCTGGACTACAGCCTGACCGGGCGGGGATTAATCAATGTCCCTGAAATTTTTGACGGGGACGCTCCCCAGCGCCCCAACGGGTGTCCCGCCCAGGCCTGGAGCAGTGCCGAATTAATCCGGCTTTTTACGCTTTGCGGACGCGCCTGTTCCCGATAAGATGCCCGCACATTTTTATATAAAGGAAAAACGAGATGAAGACGGTAAAATCCAAAACGGCCATCAAACCCAAAGCCAAAGCCCCTGTCGCCACTGCGAGCAAGCCCAAAAAAGCCACGCCCGCGGCAGCCCCTGCCAAGGCGGCCCCTGCCAAGGTCAAAAAATCAGGCATGGACCTGGCCGACATCAAAGCGAAAGCCCAAGCCATGGGCGTGAACCCTGGCAAGTTGAAAAAGGCAGAACTTATTTTAGCCATCCAGTCGGCTGAAAAAAACACCCCCTGCTTTGGTACAGGCACCCCTGCCTGCCCCCATATGGTCTGCTGCTGGAGAATCGACTGCATCATCTGAGGTATCCACCCGTATGCGAATCTTGATGTTCGGCTGGGAGTTTCCACCTCACATCAGCGGAGGTTTGGGGACAGCGTGCTATGAAATTACACGCACGCTCTCCCATCACGGGGCAGAGATTGTATTCGTGGTTCCCCGTGCGGAAGGGCCCGCCACCAAGACGCATGTGCAATTGGTGGCCGCCTCTGAGTCCACCTTGGAATACCCGCCCACCACGGATGAATTTTTCGAACGCCTCAACATCAAGCCGTTCGACTCCATTCTGCGTCCATACCTGAATGACGCCGAATACCTTACCGTCCTGAACGCCGCGACGGAACGGGCCGTTGAGCACCCGGCCCAGCCCAGCGTCATCGTGCCCCCGGCCCATTATGGCCAGAACCTCATGGCCGAAGTGGCGCGCTATAGCGAGGTCGGGGAGGATCTTGCGGCGGGCGATGATTTCGACCTGATCCATGCGCATGACTGGATGACTTTTCCCGCCGCCATCCGGGCCAAACGCGCCACGGGTAAACCCCTGGTGGTGCATGTGCATTCGCTGGAATATGACCGCAGTGGGGACCACCGCAACCAGGGCATCTTCGATATTGAAAAGCTCGGGATGCAGGAGGCCGACCACGTGATCGCGGTCAGCCATTACACCCGCAACCTGATCCTGGACCAATACGGGATTCCGCCCGAAAAGGTCAGTGTGGTTCATAATGCGGTCTCCCGCCGGAACATCGGCAAAGTCTATCATGTCGCCCGCCCCCGTAACGAGAAGGTCGTCCTGTTCCTGGGGCGCATCACTTCACAAAAAGGGCCGGACTTCTTCATCGAGGCCGCTGCCCGGGTTCTGGAAAAAATGTCCAATGTCACGTTTGTGATGGCCGGTTCCGGCGACATGCTTCCCCGTATGATCGAGCGCGTCGGGGAACTCCGGCTCGGGCGTCATTTCCATTTCACAGGCTTCCTGGGTGGCCATGATGTGGAGCGGATGTATGCCATGAGCGACCTGTATGTCATGCCCAGCGCCTCTGAACCGTTCGGGCTCTCGCCCTTGGAGGCCATGCTTTATGATGTGCCTGTCATCATTTCAAACCAGGCGGGGGTCAATGAAGTCCTGCCACATGCCCTGACCGTAAACTTCTGGGATGTCGCCGATATCGCCAATAAGATCCTGGCCGTCCTTAAATACCCCGTGCTGTCCCACGAACTTCTCCGTAACGGCCGCAAGGATCTCAAAAACATCCGGTGGGAAGTGGCCGCCGCGCGCATTCAACTCATTTACAACAAGCTTCTCAGCTAACCCCCATCATGCCCTCCGTCTGCCTCATCCTGAAAGTCCATGAACCGCCCCGGCTGCGGCATTATTCCTTTTTTGATATCGGTGAATCTACCAACTACACCGATGAGACGGCCACGTGCGCGCAGCTGGATAAAATCGCGACTCAATGTTACCTCCCGGCCACCCGGATCCTGCTGAAACAGATCAATGAATACCGGGGTGATTTCCGTCTGGCCGTTCTCCTGTCCGGAGTGGCCCTCACCCACTTTGAACGGTTCCAGCCGGAGCTCCTCACCCAATTCCGACATCTGGCCGAATCCGGTTGCGTGGAATTCATCTGCGAGCCAAGCGCCCATTCCCTCGCCTTCCTTTTCTCCAGGCCTGAATTCCGCGAACAGGTCAAATTGCACCGGCAGCAACTTCACGCGCTGCTCGGGGTAACCCCCGGTACACTCAACTGTCATGCGCTCAACTACAACAATGATTTTGCCCTTGAAGCCGATGCCTTGGGGTTCAACGTCATTCTGGCCAATGGGACGGAGGGGCTGCTGGACGGCCGCTCACCCCATCGGGTTTATCAGCCGGCCGCCTACCCGAATCTCAAAGTGTTGTTTGAAACCAACCTGCTGGCGGACAATATCGCCCGGTTTTCATCTGCTTCCAACGCCTCGGATAAACCGCTCTCTGCCGGCAAGTTCATGAGTTTCCTTTCCCAGAAACAGGGGGATGTGGCGGCCCTATCGGTTAACCTGAATACCCTCGATGAACATCCCTTAGGGGACGCCGGGGCGCTTGAATTCCTGCACGATTTCCCCGGTGCGTTGCTGGCCTATAAAGGGTTCACCTTTGAAACTCCTGCGCAAACGGCTCACTCCACCCCGCCCTGCGGGTCCATCTCCATCCCGGGATTCACTTCATGGGAAGCGGCGGAACAGGAATCCCACGACTTGATCGGTAATGAGATGCAAAAGGATGCCCTTCACGGTCTCTACCTGCTTGAGAAAGAAGTGAAGACCCATCCCGATCCCGCCATTCTTTCCAGTTGGCGGCAGTTACAGGTGTCAGACCATTTCCGGTACATGGACACCAAACAGCTCAGCGAACCTCATGGGAGCGCCCCCTCCAACCCCTATCACTCTCCCTACGACGCCTATATCAACTTCATGAACATCCTGACTGATTTTTCCGAGCGCCTCAGCGTCCGCTAGTGTCTTGTCTCCGCTCTTTCACAACCCACTTGACTCTCATCAACTAAAGTAATAATTGTATCGTTACTAATTAATGCCTGAGCAAAAAAGGACCCCTATGAAAACGTTAATCAAGAGTGCGTTATTGGTCGGGATTTCACTGGCGGCCTCCATCAGCCAGGCGGGTGGGTTTGTCTGGCTGGAGGGCGAGGCCGGGAAATCAAATGTCGCGGTCCAGAGTGGTGAAACGGGAATCGGGATCCTCTCAGGCGGTCAATGGCTGCAATACTCCGTTGAAGAAGGCAAAATTGAAAAAGACATTCCTGCTGAAGGGATTCTGATTCAATACCCCTTCTCGATCACCCAGGCGGCCTCCTATGAAATCTGGAACCGGATCGGCTATGAATTCGTCCGCTCATCCTTCGACTGGAGCCTTGATGGCGGTGAATGGAAAACCGCCCATCCTGACGACCTCACCACCGATCTGATGGAAATTTCGTTCTTCCGCGAAGTGGCCTGGCTGAAACTGGGCGACCTGAGCCTGCCGGCGGGACCGCACACCCTGACGATCCGGCTCCCCAAAAACAAAAAAGAGAATGGCAAGTTCAACCGCATCCTTTACGCCAGTGATGCCATTTGCCTTCACGAGGGCCCCTTCCACCCCAACTCCAAATTCAAGCCGGATGAAACCGGGCGCACCGGGCAAGATGAAGCCGCTTCCCGGAATGTCTTTGTTCTCCCCGATGCCAAACCCGGCGAACGCTCCAGTATTGCCTTGGGCGGCCAATGGGAAGTGACCCGTGATGACGAACAGATGCCCGGTGAGGTGGCCGAGCCGATCAAAGGCCTGCCCACCCACACCGCCTTTACGGCCATCCCGGTTCCCTCCGACAAAAACAAAAGCCGACCGGACCTCGTTTTCGCCCACCGGCTCTGGTACCGGACCCGTGTCAATGTGCCGGCCTCCCTGGCCGGGCGGAGCTTCATGATTGATTTTCCGCTGAACAACCTGAACACCACCGTCTACGTCAACGGGACCTACTGCGGCTTCGAGAAGAACCCCTTCTGCCGGTTCTCGGTGGATGTCACCCGGGGTATCAAGCCCGGTCAGGTGAATGAAATCTGGGTGGGGATCCGGGACACCTGGTATGCCCGGTCTGCCGATCCCGCCCGCCCCCTGAAACTCCGCAAGACCTTCAATGTCCCCATCCGATTCTTTTCCAATGGGTTTCAGGATCTCGATTATCCCGTATGGAACTGCCCGCAAGCGGGCATCCTGGCCACTCCCACGCTCAGTGCGGCGGGCCGGATTTACGTGTCAGACCTTTTCGTGAAGCCCTCGGTTGCACGGAAAACGCTCGATACCGAAGTCACCCTCAATAATACCACCGACACCGACCAGACCGGTGAAATCCGCCAGGAAGCGCTTGACGGGGAGACCGGCAAGGTGGTCAAGACCTTCAAAGGCCAGCCTTTCACCCTGCCTGCCGGGAAAAGCACCACGCTGACCCTCAGCGGCTCCTGGACCGACCCCCATCTCTGGTGGCCCGACTCCCCCACCCTCTACCGGCTCCGTACGACCCTCGTGAAAGGGGCCACCCTTATCGATACCCATGAAATCCCCTTCGGGTTCCGCGAGTGGGTCATCCAGGGAACCCAGTTCACGCTGAACGGAGTGCCCTGGCGGATGTGGGCGGACGTCAGCCCCTCAGGCTCAACCACCAACCAGTGGCTGGCCAGCTTCACCAACCGGAATATGCGCACTCACCGGTTTTCCACGGCGGGTCAGGCCGCCAATGACCCCCATTGGTACGGGATGGAACCCCACACCGCCCTGGATTTCTTTGATCGCAACGGGGTGGTTATCCGCCGGAATGCCACCCTTGATGGCGAGACCATCGGCTCGAATTTTATTGAAAGCGACCCGGTTACCGTCAAGCAGCAGGGAGGTTCAACCATCAAGAAAGCGCTCATGAAAAACTGGCTTGAGCAGTGTGTCGCCCAGGTCAAGGGAGAGCGCAACCATCCCTCCATCCAGATCTGGAGTATTGAAAATGAGTTTGCCTTCATCAACCTGATCAACCTGCTCGGGAACAGCCCGGCCATGGATGAGTATGAGCGTGAAATCAAGAAAACCCATGACGCCGTCATGGCCATTGATCCCACGCGAAGCGTCATGACCGATGGTGGCGGCGCGATGAAGGAGAATACACTTGGCGTTTGCGGCGACCACTACCTGGCCACCCTGGACACGCGCTATCCCGACCTGGCCTATGAGCCCTTCGTTGAGGGAGCGGGCCGCGGCCGCTGGCAGTGGGACATGAAACGCCCCCGCTTCATGGGTGAGGATTTCTTTGCCACCGGGATGGATCCGGCCGACTTCGCCGCCTGGGGCGGCGAGGTTACCTTCCAGGGTAAAGCCGCGATCAAGGATGCCGTGGCGACCTGCTATCGCATGCTGACGGAGGGGTACCGCTGGGGTGGCTACTACGCCGCCTGGCACTTCTGGCTTTTCGGCGAAGGGGGCGAAGCCCAGTGGGTCGCCAATGCGCCCCGCGCCGTTTTCTGCCGCCAGTGGGACTGGACCTTCGGTTCCGGACAAACCATCAACCGGACGTTTGGAGTGTTCAATGACACCCAGTACCCGGACCCGCTCACCTTTACGCGAACACTGACCGTAAAGGGGAAAACGGTCTACTCCAAAACCACCACGCACAAGATCGCCCCGGGCTCGGTCGAGAAATTTGATGAACCGATTACCATGCCTGCGGTAAAGGCGCGTACTGAGGGCGAACTGCGACTGGAGCTGACCGTGGCCGGGAAACCCCTATTCCACGACGTTAAGGCCGTCTCCATTCTCCCCCCGGCAGTCTTCACACAAAAGATCAAGAGCGATGCGCTGGCCGTCTTTGATCCTCAAAACTCGGTCATTCCCTTCCTGACCACGGCAAAAATTCCGTTCACGCCATTGACCGCCCTGGCCAACCTCCCGGCCAACGCCCGGGTCCTGCTGATCGGGTCCGATGCGCTGGCCGCCTCGGACAGCACATCCCCGGCGCTGGCGGCCTATGCCTCCAGTGGCCATGCGGTGATCGTACTCGACCAGACCTTCCCCTTGAAGTACCAGGCATTGCCCGCAGAGATGGAACCCGTATCGAACGCCAAGGAGGTGTGGGCCGCAAATGGACGGACGGGATATATTGAAGATAGCTCGCACCCGGTCCTGCAGGGGTTCGCGGATAAGGATTTCTTCACCTGGAACGGCCCTGACTCGCTCCTTTACCGGAACGCGTATGTGAAGCCGGAAAAAGGCGGCAAAAGCCTGATTCAAGTGGGGCCGCGGCTCGGCCAGACCGCACTGGTCGAAATTCCAACCGGTAAGGGCCTCATTCTGCTCAGCCAACTCAGGATGGGAGACCGGCTGGCGTCCAATGCGGTGGCCCGGCAGATCCTGCTGAACATGATCTCCTGCAGTCTGGTCTACAAACAGGAATTCGCCGCAGTGTCGGCCTTCATTCAGGATGAGCAGTTGGGCAAGGCCCTGGATGCCATGGGCCTCCAGTATGCCAAGGCGGCAGATCCCCTGGCAGCCATCAGCGACCCGGCCCGGAAAATTGCCGTGATCTCCGCCACCCCCGCCAGTCTCGCCACTTTGGCCAAGGCCATGCCCACGATCGAGGCCTTCTGGAAGCGCGGTGGAACCATCATTTTCCATGGACTGACACCCGAGGGATTAGCTGACTACAATAAAATTGTAGGGGTCGAACATGTCATCCGGCCTTTCATCCGGGAACGCGTGCAGTTCCCCGCCATACGGAATCCCCTCACCGCCGGGCTCTCCAGTGGGGATATCGTGATGCTTTCCGGCAAGCGGGTATTCGGGTTCCGCGAGGAGGAGTTCACGGTGCCGGATGAATTCACCTATGTGGTGGACTATGACGAAATCGCGCCCTTCGGCAAGAGCGACTTTGCCAGCTATGACAAGATCGTCAACGGTTTTATCGGCGCCGACGGGTGGCCCCAGATTATTGATTTCGGCATCCCGGAGAATGATCAACCCTTCCCCATCAAAATCACCCTACCGAAGGCGGAAACCATCACCGAGATCACTTACGATCCGTCCGTGAATTACAATCCCACGACGAAAATCGCCCTTCTCTTCGACGGCAAAGACCGGCAGGAATTTGTCCTGCCCCCGGATGGCGACCCACGGACCTTTGCGGTCACGCCCCCGCGTCAGGCCAGGGAACTGACCCTTGAGTTGCGTGAGTGGCAGGTTGACCCGGCCAAGACGCATAATGCCGGGATTGACAACATCTGGATCAAAGTCCAGCGCAGCCCGGAATTCCACGCCACCGTGAAGCCCATGCTCAACGTGGGCGGTATGATGCAGTATGTCAAGGGGCCCGGCGGAGTGGTCCTGTGCAACCTGAATTTCCAGGAGAACGAGGCGGTTCCCCTGAACAAAATCAAGAAACGCAACGTGCTGGCCACCGTCCTGCGCAACCTCAAGGCCTCTTTTTCCGGCGGAAAAACCGTGATCGTGGGCGCCAACCTGGCCTTCACCCCCGTGGATATCCACACCAAAGCCACCACCTACAAGGATGAGCGCGGCTGGTTTGGCAACAAGAGCCGTACCTTTGCCGGTTTGCCGGCCGGGGTCAACAAGATGGCCGGCGTGAAGTTCAGCATCTACGAGATGCCCACCTCGCCGGTACCCCAGGTGCTGATGCTGGGCGGCAATGGCATCCCGGGTAATCTCCCGGCCCAGATTACCGGCATCCCCGTTAACCTGAAAGCCGACGCGCTCTTCTTTCTCCATACCGCCCGTATCGGGACACGCCTGACTGACAAGGATCGGCGCGAGAAAAAAGCATACCTCATGTTCAAGTACGTGGTGACGTATGCGGACGGGCAAACGGCTGAGGTGCCGATCCGCTCGGAGATCGATATCGAAAACTACGTCCAGAAAATTCCCGCCACGCTTCCCGGGGCGCAAACGTCCTGGATCCTCCCCTATGAAGCGAGTGATGAGAAGGCCGTCGCCTATACGAAACAGTGGAACAACCCGCGGCCGGAGGTGGAAATCCAGTCTGTAGATATCATCCCCGTCGATCCCACGCGGGGCATTCCGGTTCTGCTCGCCTTGACGGCCGCCCGGACGGAATAACCCCTTTCAATAAGTCATTAAGGAATAAATAATCATGAAACGAACCTCTGCTTTTGTTCTATTTCTCATGGTGGCACTCGGGTTGTCCTGCTCGGCCAGTCTGGCCGGCTGGGAAATCCCCTCCATCATCAGTTCAAACATGGTGCTTCAACAGAATAGTGATGCGCCGCTCTGGGGCTGGGATGAGCCAGGGACCACGGTCACCGTCTCCTTCCGGGAAAAGACCGTTACCACGCAAACCGGATCTGACGGGAAATGGCAGCTCCGGCTCCCCACCGGCAAAGCTGGCGGACCCTTTGTGCTCCACATTAAAGGGTCCCGGGAGTTAACCCTCGAAGGGGTGCTGGTGGGAGAAGTCTGGGTTGCCGGCGGGCAGAGTAATATGTGGTGGCATGAAGGGGGATGCAAAGAGGCGGCCCGGGAGCGGGAGGACGCGGATTACCCGATGATCCGGATCTGGGATGCCAACACGTCTACCAATCAGGCCGGCTGGCCGTCGGACACCACACAGCGGACGGTCAAGGCCGAATGGACGCCCGTCTCCCCCGGCATGGTCGCCAACACGCCCGGCGTGCCATTCTTCTTCGCCAGGGAACTCCATAAACTATTGAAGGTCCCCGTCGGCATTGTCCATATCGCCGTGCCGGGTCAGGCCATCGAAACCTTCCTGAGCCCCTCCTTCATCACGGCCAATCTCCCCCTCGCCAGGGAGCAGAGCGAGCACCAGAAGCGACCCGCCCCCTCCTGTTTCTATAACGGAATGGTGGCGCCCGTGGCACCGTATGCCGCCAAGGGATTCCTCTGGTGGCAAGGTGAGTCCAACGCCGACCGGCACCTGCAATACCGGGGCCTGTTCACGGGGTTGATTGATGACTGGCGCCACGCCTGGGGCGAGAACGACGCCCCCTTCCTGTATGTCGAGCTGGCCAATTTCCTGAAACCCCAGGTTAACCCCGTTGAAAACGATCAATGGCCCGCCCTGCGCGACGCCCAGTCCTACGCCCTGGCACTTGACCATGTCCATGCGGTGTCCGCCATCGATATTCTGGGCCCGGCTGAATCCCCCTTCAATATTCACCCGCCGAACAAACAGCTCATCGGGCATCGCCTGGTCTTGGCGGCACGGGCCAATGTCTATGGAGAGAAACGATTAGTCTGGTCCGGACCGCGTTATAAATCGGTAGAGTTTGATGGCAACCGGGCCATCCTGACGTTCACTCATATTGGAGGCAAACTGATGTCAAAGGACAGCCTCGAGCTCAAGGGGTTCGCCCTGGCCGGCGCGGATCGCCAGTTCAAATGGGCCCAGGCCCGCATCGTGAGAAATACCGTGGTTGTGTCCTCGCCGGAAGTGCCGGTGCCGGTGGCGGTCCGTTATGACTGGGCCAATAATCCCATCGGGAACCTGGTCAACAAGGAAGGCCTCCCCGCCTTCCCGTTCCGCACCGACTCCTGGAACCTTGTGGAGAAATAAGGAGTTACCCGAACACTTCCCGCTGGCCGGGAATCGAATCAGCCGCCCCCTTGCGGGTGACCGACAGGGAGGCCGCTTTACAGGCAAAGGTCAGGCAGGCTTCCGGGGCAAGCCCCTTGATCAGGGACGCGGCGAAATATCCGATAAAGGTATCACCCGCCGCCGTGGTATCCACCGCCGTGACTTTCGGGGCCGGCACCGTCCATTGCCGGGTCCCGCTCTTCAGCATGGCGCCTTTTGAACCGAGCGTCATTAAAATCTGCGCCGCGGGAAATTGCCTGGCCAAAGCCGATAAGGCCGGTTTCCCGGCCCTGGCCCCGGACAAATCTGCCGCCTCAATTTCATTTACGATAAACAGATCCACGAGCGACAGCGGGTAGCGGAGGATGTCGGGGGAAAACGGTGCAGGGTTAAACCAGATTTTCATCCCGGCCTGATGCGCCAGGGTCATGATCTCGGGAATCGCGTTGATCTCATTCTGAAGCAGAAGGATGTCGCCCCGGCCGAAACGGGCCAAGGTGTCACGGATGTCCTTCCGGGTAATGGCCCGATTAGCACCGGGAAAAAGGACGATGGAGTTCTGCCCGCCATCCGCCACCTGAATAATCGCATGCCCGGTGGGGCCGGAATCCTTCCGGACATTTTCCACATCCACGCCTGCTTCTTTGAGAATCCGGACAATCCACTCGCCGTCCTTGCCAATCCTGCCGGCGTGGTAGACCGGTGCACCGGCCCGCCCCAAAGCGATGGACTGGTTGCTCCCCTTCCCGCCTGCAAACTTTTCCAGGGACGTACTGGCCAGCGTCTCTCCGGGCTTGACGATGTGCGGCAGACGGTAAACCAGATCAATATTGATGGAGCCGAAATTCAGAAGTTTCATCAGGACACCTTTACGCTGTTGAACCCTATTATACCTTTTTCAAAGATCAGTCCAGCCCCGCCACATCCCAGTTTGCGATCTTCGCCTTCGAGGATTTTTTCACCATCACAGAATGCGGTGATTTTCCGCCCTTTGCAGACCAGACGCAACGCATGCGGCTGGTCGAGTTTCCAGCGGCAGGTGGTTTCGGCCAAAATTGAATCCCCATAGTAGCGCTCGATCAATTGTAGTTTGTTGTCATGGGTGCGGACGAGGGCGATATAACGCTGCAGTCCCTGATACCGGACGAGAATCCCCCCCTTGTCGGCCAGGTGAATCTTCACGCAAGCTTCGAAGGTATAGTCCTTCCAGCCAGTCGTGCCGGTCACAAGGAGGCCGCGCTCGCTGTTTTTTCCGGCATGGGTGAAGTCACCCGGATCATCCGAAAAGGTCCCCCCTAGATGGTCGGCATGGCGAATCCAGCCGGGGGCATCCCCGTCCCGGGGAATCTGGGATGGGAATTCAACTTTGGCTTTTCCTGCACAGGTGACGCTATCCACAAACAGCTCACCCTGAGTCGAGGCCGGGGAGCTGATTTCAATGCCGACATCAATGACCGCGCACCCCTTGGTGTCCGGGACCGTCATGGAGAGGGTGAACGGCGCCGTGGGTTTAAGGAGGGTCGATTTTCCGAAGACAACGGTCGTTTCCGTCCATTTACCGCCCGTCAGGACTCTGAGGAACAGCCGTGCATGAGTGGCATGCTCAAGGGCGCTAGCCGAACCGGTCATCTTCACGGTCATCCCGGAATACAATTGGGGGGTGGAGACGATCCCATACCCGGCCACATCCGGTCGGGCCAGCACCGGGGTTGAGACCCGGGCCTGTCGTCCGGCATCCACCGCGAAGGCGATCCGTAGCGAACGGCTCCCGAGGCGTGAATGGCCTGCCACATTTTCAACGATCGCGGTGTTCCGGCATCCATAGGGATCGGATTCCGTCATGTAGCCATGCCGGGCACCGGGCAGGTCAAAATGATGCCAGGCCCCTTTTTTCGGAGGCGGGACGGCCCCCCACCCCATGACCTTCCGGCCGATACGGGCGATGTGAAGCGCCTCCGTGAGGCAGTCACTGGTGCTGCGGGTGCCTTCGGCGGTAGGAAGCAGAATCCGGTCCGCAAAGGGGCCCTGAAAGTCATAGCGGGCGTTGAGCCCTTTCAGCCCCACTTTAACCCCCATGACCGAGCCGACGTTGGCCGCATTACAGTCCGTGTCCCAGCCCGCCGTGTTGATGATGCGCTGGGCTTCATAGAAATCGTCCGGGGCATAACACCAGGCCATGACCATGATGGCATGATTCGGGATGACATGGCAGTTGCCCCCGTACTTGTGATAGCCGTATGATTTGTCGATCCGGGCAAACGTTTTATGCCAATCGCGATCCGCCTTGCACCAGGCACGCACATCGCGATGGACTCTGGCAATCAGGCAGTTTTCAGGGATATGACTGACCCCGATCCGGAGCAACTCATTCATCCGCTTTTCAGTGAAGGCAGCGCTCACCATGGCGGCCACGACGACCGCGGCATAAACCGCCTCGCCATCATGCGAGACGGAAGCGGCCTTGCGGGCCAACCGGGCGGCCAGTTCGGGTTTCGCCGGAGCGACCAAACCAAAGGCATCGATGAAAATCTGGGCGCCAATCTGTTCCGCTACCGTGTGTCCGTTCAAGGCGATCGAGCCTGACGCCGGGGATTTAACCCCCGCCTTGAGGCGCAGAAAGGCCGTATGCTCGGTGGAAAGCCCCAAGCCACCCCACCAGAGGATGGTTTTGTGCTCAAGAATATAGTTAAGCCAGGTGTCGCCAAAGAAATCACCGGGCGTGTCCTGATAGAGCCCGGAATCCTCAAGCGCCCGAATGAAGGTGAAGGTCCCGGAGATATCGTCGTCCGAGACAATGAGGGGTTTACCCAGATCCTCATGGACATAGCCGCTGATCATCCCCCATTTTTTTTCGAGCTCCGCCTTTGGCCAGCCTTCAAAGGGGCGCCCCATATAGACGCCAATGACTTTTCCCAAAACGCCCGCATAGACAAGTTCTTCATAGTTTTTCATGATCACCTCGCCAGTGTTTTAAAATTGATGGTCACCCATTATTATGTTTTCTTTTACTCACTTCTACGCAAGAATAAGCAAATACTATGCATAAACGACCAAAGAGTCCCTATCTGCTTCAATATGCGCCGATTGAACTGCCCGATGATTTCCCGATCAACGGAGAAGGGCCTTTTGCCCAGCAAGATAGTCCGATCACCTTCCTGCATCTTCACGATCATTTTGAATTAGGTTACTGTTTTGACGGGTCAGGCGTATTTGTGGTGGAAAATAAAGTGATGCCCTTCAATGCCGGCGATGTGGTGGTCATCAATCCTACCGAGATGCATCTGGCCTCCAGTGCGGCGGGAACGGTGAGTCACTGGAGTTTCCTGACGTTGGACCCGGCCCGGTTGATTACCGCGCCTTTAGATGAACAAAAATACCTGAGGGTTGAGACGTTGGCGGGACATTCATTCCGGAATGTGATGACCCCGCTCGACCATCCTGGATTGGGGGAACAGGTCAAATCCATTGTCATGGAGCTCAGGGAGCGCCGTGACGGATACCGCTCGGCGGTCCGGGCTAAAGTCTGGGAGGTCATGGTCCGCTTGCATCGAGGCATCGATCTCCATGATCTTCCTCCCCGTACGGTGTCACGACATACGGCCATGGACCGGGTGGCCCCCGCCTTAGCGCATGTGGCCGGACATTACGCGGAACCCATCTACATGGATAAATTGGCGCGGTTATGCCATGTCAGCGAAACCCATTTCAGGAGGCTGATCCGGGCGGCCACCGGCGTCTCGCCTCAGGACTACCTGACGCACCTGAGGCTTCAGATGGCCGCCTCCCTGCTGATCAGCACCGACAAACGCATATTGGATATCGCCTTGGACACCGGGTTTGCAACTCTCTCAAGCTTCAACCGGTATTTCAAAAAGGAACTGGGTGCTTCGCCCAGGGAATGGCGCCAAAACCGGAAGGAAGGGGTCAGCCGACCTGCTTCAGCCCCTCTTCCCCCATCAGCCGGCCCAGAAGCGCCGGAACGGCCTGTTCGGTTCTCAAAATACGCGGGCCAAGTGTGATGCCTTCAAATCCACCTGCGGCCAGAAGCCCCAGTTCATAATCGGTGAACCCGCCTTCAGGCCCAATGGCCAGAGTCACCGGACCAGGCAGGCCTACCGGACAGAGGCCCCCTTCTCCCGGATGGGCCACCAGACACCGGGTTCCCGCCACCAGGGACGGCAGGTCATCTTCCACAAAGGTTTTGAACAGGGGGTGCAGGGTGACTTGCGGCAATACCGTATCGCGGGCCTGCTCCAGCCCGAGCACCAACTGCCGTTGCAGTTCAGCTGCGTCCAGCCAGGGACTTTTCCAATAGCTTTTCTCCACCCGGTAGGCGCCGAACAAGGCGATCCGCTTAACCCCCATGGTCGTGACGCACTGAATGATGCGACGGAAACATTTGGGACGCGGCATCGCCAGAAGCAGCGTTACCTGAAGCGGCGCAGGCGGTGGCTCCGTCAACGTCACCTTCAGTTCGACCCCTTTATCCGACATCGCGGTGATGGTGCCCGTTCCCAGCCGCCCGTTCAAGACGCCGACGCGCAAGGCTTGTCCGGTTTCGGCCCGAAGCACCTGCTGGATATGCTCCAACCGGGGGCCGTTCAGAACCACCGTATGCTCACTAATAAAGTCTTCCGGGAAAAGGAGGATCAGGTTCATAGGTTCGAAAATATGTCGCAAAACGAGTGTACATGCCACCTTAAACGTCTAGAATCCGCGGATGCCGCCAGTTCATTCATGTATCATGCCTCTCACCCTCCGGGGGGTGTGTTATGAGCCTTCGCTCT
Organism: bacterium; assembly: GCA_037128595.1. Lineage (NCBI taxonomy): Bacteria > bacterium. The sequence continues at coordinate 147,295 of JBAXWB010000004.1, read as the reverse complement.
TCTGTGCTCCGATGGCGGGCATCACCCATAGTGCTTTCCGACGGCTGCTGGCCGATTTCGGAGGGTATGGCGCCCTGTATACTGAAATGCTTTCAGCGAAAATGGTTGTCCATGAAGACCCGGCAACGTCTCCCTGGTTGAAGCGCCGTCCACAGGAAAAACGGGTCATCTATCAATTACTGGTCACGGAAACCACCCGGTTGCCGGCCACCCTTGCCCGCCTGGCGCCAGCCTCGCGGGATGGCATCGACATCAATCTGGGCTGCCCGGCCGCCACGGTTCAACAGCAGGGCGGAGGGTCGAACCTGTTCGACGATCCAGCCCGGCTTCGCGACATCATCCACACCATCCGGCACGATTTTAACGGCCCTCTGTCCGTTAAAATCCGTCTGGGCCGGTCCACTCCTGATTGGCGCACCGTGCTGCATGACCGGCTGCATCTGCTCGAGGACGAGGGCGTTGACGCCTTAACGCTTCACCCCCGGTTTGCGGAAGAATCCCTGAACCGGTTTCACCCCCGGCATCTCTGTTACGCTGAACTGGCGGCGGTGACCCGCCTCCCCATTATCGCCAACGGGGACATCACCGGACGCGACTACCTGCAAATGAATGAAGCCCTCTTTGCTCCAGCAGCAGGACTGATGATCGGCCGGATGGCCGCGGCGCGTCCCTGGATGTTCGCCCAGTGGCATGAGCCGGAGCTGCGCATTGATCACCATGAAGTATGGACCCGGCTCTGCCGCTACATGGAAGATGATTTCGACCCGCTCAAAGGGCTGATCCGGCTGAAGGTCTTTACCCCCTACTTCGCCCGGAACTTTGCCTTTGGCCACACCCTCTTTGCCGCCATCCAAAGCGCGACCGACTGGTCAACCGCCCGGGCCCGGGCCGATGACTTTCTGTCATCCCAACCCACCCTGAACAAAACGATCTCATTGAGTGGATTATAGAGTCGCACCTCATTCATCAAATGTCACGAGTCCGCTTTCGCGCAGGCTGAGGAAATCTTTTGATTTCCCCCCATGTTTACGCCCGACAATGACATGATCGAGCACCTTGATCCCGATGACCTGGCCCGCCTGCACCAACTGCCGCGTCAGCTTCACATCTTCGGCAGAGGGCGAAGGGTCCCCGGAGGGATGATTATGGACCAGCACCAGGGCCGCCCCACCCATCTGGATGGCGCTTTTAAATACCTCCCGGGCGTGAACCAAACTCGCATCCAGAATGCCCTTTGAGATTTCCTGCGGGTTTCCTTTCAGCCGGTTCCGGGTGTCAAGGTTCAGGGTCCAGAACCGTTCATGATCAAGCCCCCGCGCCTGCTCCCGCATCAGGTCGGCCGCATCCTCAGGGGTTCTCACCAGCCCACCGCGTTCATCCCGGGTCTCCTCAGCCATCCGCCGGGCGAGATCCAAGGCCGAACGGAGGATCTGCGCCTTGACCTTCCCCAGCCCCTTGAATGATTTTTCCCCGGCTAACTCCTCGACCGGGGCACGCGCCAAGGCCGTCAGGCTCCCGTATTTGAATAAAATCCGCTCCGCCAGATCAACCACATTCAGGCCACGCGAACCGGTCCGCAGGAGAATCGCCAGAATCACTTCATCGGAGACATGCTCCACCCCCTGCCGCGCAATCGCTTCGCGGGGGCGTAACCGTGCCGGCAGGTCACAGATCCGGTAACATACGGCGGCCTGATCCGGTTCCGGAACGGCATATAACTCACAGCTAAACGGGCTCTCTTTATCCATGGAGGGATAATTTAGTATAATATAGTTATATTTAAAGACAAATTAACAGAAAACCGGCTGGGGCCCGTGGCGCTGCCAATCTGCGGCGATCCCGGCGGCGGCCGCTTCAAAATCAGCTCCGGGCATCGTCACCCACGACACCTCCATCTGATGCCGGAACCAGGTCATCTGCCGCTTGGCCAACTGCCGCGTGCGCTGGATGGTAAGCTGGATCGCCGCCGCCCGGGTCAGCCCCCCTTGCAGACAGCGCAGGGCTTCCGCATAGCCGATGGCGCCCGAGGCCGTAACAGAGAGAGCCCCGTAGCGGGTGATCAGTGACCGGGTCTCCTCCAGCAAGCCGGCTTCATACATTTCATAAACCCGATGTTCGATCCGTTTCACCAGCACTTCACGGGGAACGTCAATTCCCGTCACCCGTGCCGCGTGCGATGCCTGGCGGCACCACGATCGGGGCGGGTCCGGGAAGCCGGACTCGATCAGTTCAAGAGCCCGCATCAATCGCCGACTGTTGGACGGATCCGCCAACCCCTGCAGCCAGGCAGGATTCCGGGCCCCCAGGGCCAGCCGGAGCCCTTCCGTGCCTTCCCGCTCCAGTACCGCCTGCCAACGGGCCCTGACCTCGGGAGACGGATCAGGCAACTCATCCAGGCCATTGAGCAGGGCCTTGATGTAGAGGCCCGTTCCCCCGGCAATGATCACCGGGACGCCCCGGTCCCGTGCCGATTCAAAGCACCGTCTGGCCTCAGGAATAAAGCGCGCGACACTAAACGAGTCAGCGGGGTCAACCAGGTCCACCCCCCAATACCGCACGCGACTCCGATCGTCCGGGGACGGTTTGGCCGTCCCGATGGTCATCCCTCGATACACCAGCATGGAATCGGCGGAAAGAATGTCCGCTCCCATCGTCTCGGCCAATCGTTGTGCCACCGTCGTTTTTCCAGCGGCCGTGGGACCGACCAGGAAAAACGCCTGAGCATGACACACGGAGGGGTTCATCAGGAAGGCGCCTGATCATCGTGGACGAAAAAAGAAGAGAGCATATACAGGCCGACCCCGATACAAATGGACGAGTCGGCGACATTGAAAGCCGGAAAATGATGGTTTTTCCAGTAAAAATCGAGAAAATCGACCACATACTGAAACCGGATGCGATCAAATAAATTGCCGGCAATCCCCCCCAGCATCAGGCCGAGGGAAAGCCGGTGAATGAGGCTGTCCGTCAAAAAAGTTCGCCGGAAGAGGATCAGCAGGACAAGCACCACGGCGGACAACGCCACCAGAACCCCGTTCCAGCCCCCCAGCATCCCCCAGGCCGCACCAATATTGCGCACATAGGTCAGACTGAAGAAACCGGGAATCAACACCAGGCTATCACTGAGCTGAAATCGGAGCGTCACCAGATATTTAGTGATCTGGTCGAGCAGAACAATCGCAATACTCAGTAATAACACCTGCATCATGAGCCTGTGAGCGAGCCACCACGCCGCAAGAGACCGTACGCGCGGACCAGTCCGGCTATTCTGATTCTTCAGGTTCAGAGACATCGGGCGTCTGTTCCACACCTTGAGCCAGGGTATCGCCAAACGGGCGGAACCGGGAACGTCCCTTTTCCTGCTCGGATTGACAGCGGATACACATCCGGGCAAAAGGCAGGGCGTGCAGGCGGGGCTTCTCAATCGCACAGCTGCAGCCATCACAGAACCCATAGGTGCCTTCGGCAATACGACGAAGCGCATTATTGATCTCAAAGACTGAATCATGCTCACTGCTGACCAGGTTCAGGGCGAACTCCTTGTCAAAATCATCCGTCCGGTCTTCAGACGAAGTGTCGTCAACATACTTGAGGGAATCATCCGATTGGGACGAAATCTGACCGGTCAAACGGTCGCGCATCTTGATCAGGACATCTTTCAGCTGCGCCAGGACTTTCTCATCCAGAGGCGACTTGCGCACCGGACGGGATTCCGTTTTCGGGGCACCGGCCTTGACGGCCTTGAAGGCCACAGGCTTGGAAGGGGCCACCAATATGGCCACCGGCTTCTTTACACTGGCAACAGGCTTGGCAGCGGGTTTCTTTGAACTTGTAACAGGCTTTGCCGCAGGTTTAACAGCGTGTTTCACTGTTTTAACTTTTGCCGCAACCGATTTTGCAACCACTTTACTTGTCTTAGCCGTTTTTTTTGCCATAAGTCTCTACCGCCCTTTCAACCCAGCTCAATCTTTGGTTCCGCAGAAAAAAGCACGCCTAGATATCAAACGAATCCCATGCTGTCAACCTCGCCATCAGCCTTTGGCCCAGGCGAGAATGTCGGCAGCAAGCGCACCCACCTGAATGATCCGACATTTCTCATTTTCCTTATCGCCCGGGATTTCAAGTTCATCCCCGCCGCGATGTCCCGCCAGCACTTTGCCCAGCTTGCTGCTGCAGGAAATAATACCCTTCTCCGTATCCTGATCCCATTCTCCGAGAATGCTGAAGGTCTGCCTCTGGCCATTAGTCATCTCAAGCACCACCGTGGTGCCCATCCCCGCGACCTCGCAGGTGCAGTTGGCAAAATCAGTGCCATGCACCAGTTTGAGATCCAGATCGAGTTCAGCGCTGCGGTGCATGAGAATGCCCTGCTGCTCCTTGGCCGTCTTGTATTCGAAGTTTTCACGAAGATCCCCATAGCTCCGGGCCACCCCGATATCACGGCTGTTCTTGGGAATATCCTCATTCACGATCTTCTCCAGCAACTTCTGGCGCTGCCGGTAGGACCGCCAGGACGTCAGCCCGTTCTTCGGGGAGGCCGCCTCAGCCGCCTCAGACTTCGCATCGGTCAACAAGGAGACCAGGTCAGGAAACACCCGGACAATACGGCCGATCATCGCCTGGGTATCCACGGGGATCTTGCCCATCACGGCGCGCAGGTAGCGGATAAAGCTGGTCCGCTGGACGTCATTCATGGCTTTTGAGGCCACTTCCAGGAATTCGCGTTGCTGGACCAGTTCGCCCAATTGGTTGGCCGCCCGCAGCCGCTCCCCGTTATAGGTCTTTTCCATGGCCGGCAGGATGTGGAACAACAGATCGCCGGTCGTGCCCAAGCCCCAGGCCTCAAGCCGATCGGGCCGTTTGGCCAACCATAACAGGACTTCCACCCCGGCCTTGCGCATTCCGACCAGTTCCTTGAATACCGCCGCACAGGCTTCCTCCTGGCCGGCCTCCATCATAAACGTCACGCAGGTATTGAGCACATTCATGACCATCGTGGGAATCGAGCCCAGAATGGTGTCGTAGAGGCGGGCGCTATCCTGATCAGCCAACAACTTCAGGAGCGCCTCGAGCCGCTTGGAACTGACGGCCATCGCCGCCGCCATGAAATTGACCGGGTCGATGAGGGTGTCGGCCTCCCGCTTCCAATCCACTTGTGAGGGGGGCACATTCCACTGCCGCGCGGCTACGACAATCTGCACCCGGATATTCATATCCTTGTCGCCGAACCCCAGCATCAGGAAGGCCAGCCGGTCGCCGACCACCTTCAGTTTGGCCTCGTCCAGTTCCGCCGGCTTGGCGTTATCCGCCAACTCGTTCAGGCGTGCGAAAATCCCTTCCGCCGTCCGCTCGCTTGCCAGTGAGGCAAACCAGACACCATCGTACGCCTGCGCTTTTTCAAGGAGGATGATCGGTTCGCTGCGCTTTGAGGGGATCACCACCAGCGGATCCGCCTTCAACACTTTCCGCGCGGAGTCCCAGAAGATTTTCCAGGCGTCCGGCTTGATGATGCCGTCGGAAAGAATCTCCTGTAAACGGGCGGCCGTCAGCGGCCCGTAACTGCGAAGGGCGATGCGCACCACCTCCGCGGCTTCCGTCTCGGCCAGAGCGGCCAGGGTCACGGCATCCCGGTATTTACGGGCCAGCAGATGCTCATCTCCCACCGGCTGAAGCGTTTCAGCCGCATAGGCAAAGGACATCTCGTGTCCCATCTTACGGGTAAAATCAATGGTCACCCGCTCATAAAACGAATCCACATTCTTGACCGCACCCACCCCCCAGGTCTTATCCACACACAGCATCCCGGGCTTCAGCGACTGAAGAATGGTGAGCCGCCGGAAACACTCGGCCAGCCCCACCCCTTTTTCAAGCCCCATGTTGGTGACAAATTTCTTGCGAACGGGGTCATTCCGGTAGATATAGGCCAACCGCTTGCTGCACACTTCACGAAACGCCGGCACGCCGCTATTCCAATTGGCCCGCATCCCGAGCACGTTGACGGCTTCATCCAGCTTGCCCTGCTCAATCAACGCCTCTTCCATCAGCTCCGCCCAGCCACTCGTTTTGGCACCCATCCCGCCGCGGTGCAATTCCCTCAAGGCGTTCTGCATATCCTCAACGGGCATGTTTTCGCCGGCGACCTTGGCCAAAAACCACTCTTCAAACTGATCTTCCCCCATGGGGATGTGTGCTAAAGCGTGCATAATTAGTCTTACCTCTCATTAAAGGGCGGATGTTTTAGCACATCCCCCCCCGTCGGTACAAGCCACAATGAAAAAGAGTTCAGCCGGCAATCTGGATCCCCAACAGGCGTCCAATCCCAAAGGTCACCAGCGCCGCCGTCAAACCGAAAATGACCTGCCGGAATCCGGAGCCCCACACACTCCGGCCCGTGACCAGCGTAATGGCCGCTCCGATCACAAACAACCCCACCCCGCTCAACGCGGCACTCCACACCACGGCGTGCCACCCGCCCGTGAAAAAGAACGGGAGGATCGGGATGATTGCCCCGACGGAAAACAGAAGAAAGGAGGTAAAGGCCGCTTCCCAGGCCGAGCCCCCTAAATCATCCGGATCCATGCCCAATTCCTCACGGCTCAAGGTGTCCAGCGCATGGGCCGGATCCGACAGCAGATGGTCCGCCATCAGTTTGGCCTGCTCGGGGGGTACCCCCTTCGCCTGGTAGATCAATGCCAGTTCCTCCCGTTCCGCCTCGGGCGCCTCCGCTAATTCCTGACGCTCAATATCCAGTTGCTTCTCATACAATTCCCGCGAACTTTGCACGGATAACCATTCCCCCAGGGCCATGGAAATGGCGCCGGCCAACAAGCCCGCCAGCCCGGAGATCAAAATCATGCGCGACTCCAGCGCCGCCCCTGCCACCCCCATGACCAGACTCAGGATGGAGACCAGTCCATCATTGGCCCCCAACACCCCCGCCCGCAAGGCATTCCCCCCCATGGAGCGATGGCGCCCCTCCAGGCGCGCCACGGCACTCCCGGCCAGGCCTTTCCCTTGCCCGGCCAGCATCTTGAAAATGCGGGCATGTGACCGCTCGTCATTCGGCATTCCCGTGCGGTTCACTTCCGGCTGGTTGTCATAATTCGATCCGGCCCCCTGCTCAATTCCGGCAATAGTCGGGAGGACGAACCTGACCCCGAACTGCTTCGCCATCCAGCCCAGCACCCGCGTCCGCCAGTTGACCGTCCAGGCGGGAATGGGGGCCCCCGACTCTTCAAGCCGCTTTTCCCAGACGGCGGCATGTTTGCCTTCCGATTCCGCGAGTTTCCGGTAGAGGCTGGCCAAATCCGGATTCAACTCCACTTTTGCCAGCTGCTGATAGAGCGTGATCGCGTTCCGCTCATCCTTGAGATTATTCCGATACCGCGTGATATCCGCTTGTGTTGCCATAAGGTTCCTTGCCTCCGGACGCGACTGCACCCGGACCCTCAATCTGAACAGAAGCGAGCCCTTCCCGCAAAGACTATTTTCAACGCCCGGCTTCCACCCATTCCCGAAGAAGAAAACTCGACACTCCCCGCTCCCCTCTACATAATCCCGCCATGATCATCTGTTTGAAAGACTAACCATGAATCTCATCCGCCAAACCATTCCGCAGCTCACCCCCCGTTCCCTCCCGAAAGGTGAGGCGGGGATCGTTCAGCGCTCTTTCCCGTTCGGTCAAAAAAACTTTTTCCGGCTGTTCCACGATGAACCCCTTTCCCTGACGGTTTCCCTGAAACAGGGCAATTCGCACGCGCCCCAGGTGCTCCTGCATACAGATATCGGGGCCAAGGCCCCCGGTGAATGGCTGGATATCCCTTTCTCCACGACCGATAACCGGGAATTCCAGCTCTCGATGATCCTCCCCCGCTGTGGCCTTTACCGGTTCCGGATCAAATATTCATTAGACGGCGGGGATCAATGGTTCTGGGACCGGGTGCCCCACTCCTACGTCATGGTCGATCCCCCCTCCATCCGCACCGTGCGCCTGTATACGCTCATTCCCAGCGCGTCCGGAACGATCTCCGATTGGAAGCAGCTCATCCCCTCCATCCGTGCCATGGGCTTTGATTCGATCCACCTGCTCCCCATCACCCAGATGGGATTCTCCAACAGCCCTTACGCCGCCAGTGATCTCTTTGACGTGGACTCACGCTACCGGGATCCTGCCGATCCCCGCAGCACCCTGGAGCAATTCGAGGATTTCGTCCACGCCTGCCACGCCCAGGGGATGCGCCTCTGCCTTGACCTGGTCCTGAATCACATTTGCGTGGATAGCCGGATGGTGGCCTCCTGCCCCGACTGGATTATTGCCGACGATGCGGAACCCGACGGGCTGAAGCGCGCCGGCTGCTGGCACATGCAAAGCTGGATCCGCTGGGAGGATCTGGTCCTGCTGAACTACGACCATCCCAACACCTTCATCCGGCACGACATCCGTGACTACATGACGCAATATGCCCAGTTCTGGTCAAATTATGCCGCCTACACCGGGGGCATGGTCCGCTTCGACAACCTCCACAGCAGTAACAATGATTTTGTGGCTGACCTCAGTACGGCGCTCCACACGGCCTTCCCCAATCTGTCGATTCTAGGCGAATATTTCACGGATGAGGGCACCCTCGAGCGAACCGTGCCGGAATGGGGCATCAACATGCTGCTGGCCAATAGCTGGGAATATCCGTTCGGGCCCCAGCTCCGGCATTACATCACGTACCTGCACACGGTCGCCGGGCGCCTCCGCCATCTCTGCGCCATCACCACCCATGACACCGGCGTTCCAGCCCAACTCTTCGGCGCGGAAGAGTCCGCCATTCCCCGCTACGCCATCTGCGCCCTCTATACGCTCGGGCAAACGGGAATGGTCCAGGGGGTTGAAGCTGGAGTGAAGGATCGCATCCCCTTCATCGGACCGGCCCGGAAAATCGACCTGCCGCCCATTCCCGGGATCCGTGATGCCATCGCCAGAATCAACGCCCTCCTGGCCGAACGCCAGGTCTTTAAACAAAGGGGGAATATCACCTTTGTGGACAAGGGGCACGAGGCCATTCTCGGCGCCTATCGCCGGGATCTCACCCGGCAGCAGCCCGGAGTGCTGCTCTTCTCCAATCTCGACATTCATCATGACCAGACCCTGGTCGCCGACCTTTCCCACTGCGGCCTGAACTTCCCCCTGACCTTGAAAGACGTGTTCACCGGGGAATCCCTCACGCTTCATGAGCCGACATTTTCCATTACCGTTAAACCCTGCGACGCAAAGGTCTTTGAACTATGAACCCGTCCCTGCTTGCCTCCCTCGTAATCAGCCTCGCCCTCACGGCCCCGGTATTCGCCCGCCTGGGGGATACGCCTGAACAGTGCAACCAGCGGTACGGCGCCAAATACACGGAAAAGGGTGGAGACGGGTTCTGGACCGCGGAACGGGTCTATGAAGTGAACGGCATCCGCCTGACCTTCCGCTTTCTCCCCGCCAAAGACGGCTTGTCACGGGCGGCCTATGTTGACTACAAGCCTGCCAAGGGGAAAATGTCGGAGGTCCAGATCCAGACCTTACTCGAAACCGTGACTAAAGACTGGAAGCCCCTGACGGAACTGCGCGACGAAAAGAAAACCGAATCGAAAGCCGCGTTGGAGGCGGAGAAAGCAAAGCCGCTCCACGGGACTAAAAAGTTCGTATCGATCGAATCCAGCAGCGGATCCGACAAACGCAAAAAAGAGAAGGACGAGAAGGAGCGGGAGGAGTACCTGACGACCCTGGCCGCCAAGAACAAACTGATCAATGAGTCAAAGGACCGCATCCGCACCACGGCTGAATGGTATGAACCGCGCACCGGCGAAGCCCTGAACTGCTGGAGCAGCCCCACCGCTTATGCCGGAAGCAGCCCGCAACGGGTTGTCATCTTCACCAGTGAGTATTTGCGGCAACACGAAAAAGGGGCGGAGACCATCGCCCGGGATAAAAACATGCCCCCGCCACAGGACAACACGGGATTCAGCGGGTTCTAAACCCGCAGGATGGCACCCCCTAGGAGAGTCGAACTCCTCTTAACAGGTTGAGAACCTGCTGTCCTAACCGATAGACGAAGGGGGCACAAGGGTCTAACAGAAGCCGCGTAATCTATATGGCGGGCCCGCCAGCGTCAACCGCTTTTTATCAGTCCGCCTGAAAACAAAAAAACGCGGGAACCGACCTTTCGGCCCGTTCCCGCGAAATCATCCATTATGCGCTGATGAGCGCGGTTGGATTACCGGCGTCCGCCGAACCCACCACCGCCGCCACCACGACGATCGCGATCGCCACCACCGAAGCCACCGCCACGGCTGCCACGATCACCGCCGCCGAACCCGCCGCCGCCACCACCGCCAACGCGGGGAGCCTGGGGACGAGCTTCGTTCACGGTCAATGCACGGCCATCAACGTCCGTACCATTCGTGCCTGCAATGGCCGCCGCTGCCTCAGCGTCGGTCGACATTTCAACAAAGCCGAAGCCTTTGCTGCGACCGGTCTCCCGATCCATGATCACGTCCGAGGACATGACTTTGCCAAAAGCGGAGAACACCTGTGTCAGTGATTCGCTTGTGACGCTGTAACTCAGGTTGCCGACATACAATTTCTTACCCATCTTTCGATTCCCTTCTTCCCGTACTCTTGGACCCCTTCTTTTTCTTTCCGGTTCCTGTGGAAAGGGGTTCAACCTGAACCCTCCGGCCTGATGGCTCCACGCCTACAGCGCGTCACCTCTGGCCGACCCCATCAGCCTACGAACATCGTACGCCTTTGGGTTAGGAAGACCGAACAGTAGCGGCAAGCAAATGGCTTTCTTTCCACCCCCAGCCGACTTCTTCGACAACCAAATTAGTGAAACGCTACCGAAAACGGCAAACGAAGTATATACAATTCATTAGGGGGTAAAAAGATTGTGAGTCCCCTGCCGAATGATCGGGGATTTCCTGATGGTGATATCAGGTATTTTTGATCCGCATAACGCCTGCCCTGCATGCGATAGTTAACCTGTAAGGGAAAAGCGATATGCGTGAAATCATTGCCAAAATACTAGGGGCGGAGGCAGAAGGAAAAAAGATTGTTGAGACCGCCAAAATGGAGGCGGAGCATATTTTAGCCGAGGCTCGGGTGAAGGGGCAGGAAACGTCAGATCGACTCCGCAAGGAGACGCAGCTCGAAATTACCCGGGCGTTGGAGGAATGTACCAAGGCGATCCAGCAGGAAGAGGAATCCGCCCTTGCCCGTGCTTCCGGAGACATGAGTGCCCTGTTCCCGCTTGATCAGCCCGCCCGGGAACAGGCTGTCCTGGCGGGCCTTCTCAGTATGGTCAGGAGTCACGACGATGATCCGAACCATGGAATCTAATCTGGATTATCTTGCCGCCCGTCTCCATGGACGGCGCAGCCGACTGGCGGAGGGTAGCCGCCTGGATTCGTTGTCACGCCTGAAAACCATTTCCCGCCTGGCCCAGGTGATCCTGCCCGGCGCCACGGTGAAAACCGTGCCCGACGCCCAACGGCTCATGGTGGCGGGATTGATTGACGAGATGGACGACCTCCTGCCACAGCTTACCGGCGCCAGAGCCCGCCTGATGGCGTGGATGTTAACGCAATTTCAAATGACCAACCTGAAAATCATGATCAGGGGCATCCACTCCCGCACCCCTCCCGAGATCCTCGCCCGGCACCTGATCACCCTTCCCCGACACCTGTCTATGAATAACGAAGCCCTGGCGAAGGCGCCATCACTGGAAGCGCTCATCCCGCTCCTCCCTGAAGACCTGCCGGGCAGAATGATGCGCGACGCCTTAGTCGCTTCAGGGAAACCCCGTGAGCCATTTTTTATCGAAACGAGACTGGATCAGCACTTCTTTCAGGAGGAACTTTCGAGAGTTGATAAATTACCGCCCCATGAGCGCGATCCGGTTGCGGCCCTGGTGACGCAGGAGATAGACCTTTTCCATCTGATGCTGGTCCTCAGAGGCCGATTCCATTACGACCTTGCCCCAAAAGCGCTGGCCGGCCTGCATGTGGCGGGAACCCGGCTCACCCAGCCCCTGTTTGAAGCCATGTTATCAGCCCCTACCCGCCTCGCCGCCGCAACGCTCACGGTCGGTCTGGCGCTGGAGGCCCTTCCCGCCTCTGTTAATGCCCCGGCGATTGAGGCACTCGCCTGGGCCCGCTATCTAAAAATCGCCAACCGGATGTTCCGGCAGAGCTTTACTGAGTTCGGGCTCATTGCCGGATATATGGCCCTGAGACGGATGGAGGTCGCCAATCTCATCACCCTCTCGGAGGGGATCAGGGCGCAACTCGGGGATGAAACCATCCGGTTGCATATAATCCCCCCGTCTCATCCGGAGGCGCTCTATGTTTAAGCCGTTCCCCATGGTGCGAATCCATATCCTTCTGCTGAAAGAAGACGAGCGGACGGTGCTGTTGAGCCTGGGAAAACAGGGGATCCTGCACTTGACCCGGTCTGAAGCAGGTCCTGGGATGGCCCCATTCCCGCCGGCCGACGTAACACCGGAACTTGACCATTGCGACAAACTTCTGGAACGGTGCGGGGAACTGGAACAACGGTTAGGTCCCTTTGGAGCGCCGTCCCGCAATCGAGTGAACACCGATGTAGTGCGCCCCGAACTTACGCCTCTCCCCGCCCTGGAATCGGCCGTAACCCGATTGCGGTCCATCGAAGAGCAGGCCGCCCGCCTGTTTGATGACCGGCAACGGTTGCTTGCCCGGGAAAAAGAATTGGACGCCGATTGTGAGCGGGTCTCCAGTTTCCGCGAACTGGAGATTCCGCTGGACCAGCTGGGCCAGTTTTCATTTCTTCATTTCATCACCGGCCGTCTACCGGAAGACCATCCTCAAACTGACCGGGCGCGGCTGGCGCAGTTGGCTCCGCTACTCCCTCTTCCCGACATCGCGGGACGGCCGTCATTTCTCATCATCACCACCCCCCTGAATCGCCAATCCCTGGAAAGACAGCTACAGCAAATGGACTTCCGTCAGGACTCATTCCCTGACGGCCAAGGGCTGACGGCCAATACCCTGTATCTGGAGCGGGACGGCGAACGACAGCAACTCAAGCGTGACCTTGAACAGACCGATGAGGCCCTCCGGAGGCTGGCCCTGGGAACTGAGTTGCAGCTGAAAACCAGTCGCCAGCAGATCTCCCTCGAGCGGCAACTGCTTGAGGCAAAACAGCATTTCGCCTGTACCGGAACCGCCGTTTTGCTCGCCGGCTGGCTACCCGCAGACACCATCCGTTTCGTGAATGAGGATCTGATAGAGCTCACAAAAGGGCGGTGTGTGGTTGAAATGCATGAGCCGGATGGCTGCGCGGGAGAGCAGGTTCCCGTATTACTCTCCCATCGCGGCTGGCTGCATCCATTCCAGAACATGGTGACGGCCTTCGGCCTACCCGACTATGCCGAGTTGGAGCCCACCGTGTTGGTCGCCATCAGTTATCTCGCCATGTTCGGCATGATGTTCGGTGATGCAGGCCAGGGGGCCGTTCTGGTCATCGCCGGACTGCTCCTGCGGTCTGCCCGTCGGGCGGCGTCATTCCGGGATGCCGGGCGAATTCTGCTGGCAGGCGGGCTATCGAGCATTATTTTCGGTGTGTTGTATGGCAGTTATTTCGGCATTCCAACCCTCAAACGATATGCCCTCTGGCGGGATCCCCTCGAAGGCGATCCGCTCGCCATCCTGGCGACGGCCATCGGTATGGGCGTAATGGTGATCAGCATCGGTCTCATTTTGAACATCATCAATCGGCTGCGGCGCAAAGACCTATTAGACGGGGTGCTCGGGCGATTTGGCCTCATTGGCCTCCTGTTCTATTGGGGGGCACTTGCACTCCTGATTCATCGGACAGAATTTCAACTCCACCCGCCCGGGAGGTGGGCGACCCTTGTTTTGATCGTCCTGCCGTTAGCGAGTTGGATGCTCACGCCCCCCATTCACGAATTTCTGAACCGTGCCAAAGGGGTGGCGGCTAGCCGGGACAGCCTGGTGGTGATTTTCGCGGAATCCTGCGCCAGTGCGTTGGAAGGGGTGATTCTCTATCTGGCCAATACGGTCAGTTTTGCGAGATTGGCCGCCTACGCCATGAGTCATGCCGCCCTGCTGATGGCCGCCTTTGCCGTAGCGGATGAACTGGGGCGTGGCTCAGCGGGGGGTAAATTTCCGGGCCTGGTGGTGATCATCCTGGGCAATCTGATCGCGCTCATTCTGGAGGGAGTCATTGTCGCGGTACAGGCGTTACGTCTGGAGTATTACGAGTTCTTCGGAAAGTTTTTTTCAGGACAGGGCCATCCTTACACGCCTTTCAACCTTATCTCGGAGTCAACCATAACGAACCATAGGAGGAGATGATATGAACATCCTATCGAGTAACCCCACCAAAGGATTATTGCTGGTAACAGGAGTGCTGGCCGCCTCAACGGCGATCGCGGGAGAGACTCCGGTGGCCCAGACGCTATCAGAGACCGCCCAGGTTTACCGGAGCATCGGGTTGGGCTTTAGTGCTGCCCTTACCATGAGTTTGAGCGTCATCGGGGCGGCTTATGCCGTGGCCCGGGTGGGATCTGCCGCCATGGGCGCAGCGGCGGAAAAGCCGGAACTGCTCACCCGCAGTATCCTGTTTGTCGCCTTGGCGGAAGGGCTGGCCGTATTAGGGTTCGTCATCTCCATCATGATTCTCCAGAAGCTCTGAACAGGAAATCCTTCATGAAATACTACTGTATTGCGGATGAGGATACGGTGCGGGGATTCCGGCTGGCCGGCATCGACGGACAAACGGTAGCCGTTCCCGCAGAGGCGGCACAGGCCTTTGAAAGCGCTCTTAACCGGCCTGATATCGGCATCATCATTTTGGCCCAGCAGGTGGCCGCCCCCCTTCGCACACAGATTGAGGCCCACCGGCTGGCCCGGGAGCGCCCCCTGATTGTTGAGATTCCCGGCCCGGGCGGCGGGCTCCCCGGTCATAAAACCCTGCTTCGCTCGGTTCAGGAGGCGGTGGGCATTCATATTGATTTCAAGAAGGAGCCACTGAGTGACCCCCATCGACCAAAATGATGGCGAAAGCCTGTGCCTCGACATTCTCAAGGAGGCGCAGGCGGAAGCAGAACGTCTGGTTGCCCGCGCCCGGCAGGACGCGGAATCCCTGCTCACCACCACCCGTGCCGCCGGGGAAAAGGCCGGACAGGAAAGACTGGACGCCGTCGCGCAGGAATGCGCCCGCCGCAAAGAAAAAATGCGGGCCTCCCTGCCGGTTGACTATGAACGGCTCCGGGCCGCCTGTATCGAAACCCTGTTGAACGTGATCCATGACGACATCCGGAACCGGCTTTTAAAAAAGGAAGGATTTGATTACAGGGAAACACTGGTTGCCTTAGCCGCCACGGCCATTGACCGGATGGATGGCACGGAATTTGAAGTGGCCTTATCGCCCGGTGATCACGACTTGATCGCCCATCTCGAGACCGCGATCCTCCAGCATACTCTAAAAACCGGACTTGAGATCCGGGTTGTATCCGATCCGGCCATCCAGGAGAGCGGACTCATCATTCGCGATCGTGCCGGCCGCCAGTTGTGGGATAACCGGCTTACGGCGCGCCTGGACCGATGCTGGCCGGAACTCCGGCTGCGGCTGGCCGCCATGATTCCCGGGGTGTTGAAGCCTGCAGACAAAGGAGCTCCTCCTCATGACGCCCTCACCCCATAATCCCCACGCGATCGTCGCCCGGGTCAGCGGCCCCGTGGTGACGGCTACCGGATTGACCGGAGCGCAGATGTATGAAGTCGTGCATGTGGGCGAATCCGGGTTGGTTGGCGAGATTGTGCGGCTGAATGGCAATCAAGCGACCATTCAGGTTTATGAAAATACCACCCTGCTCAAACCCGGTGCCCCCGTCCATTGCACGGGTGCACCTCTCTCAGTCTGGCTGGGCCCGGGCCTCATCGGGAATATATTTGACGGCATTCAGCGACCGCTTCCGGCCATCCGGGACCGGCACGGGGCCTGGTTGGAACGCGGCGAGAAAGTGGAACCCCTGAATCCCTCAAGCCAGTGGACTTTTGAGCCGGCGGTCAGGACCGGTGAAAAGGTGGGCCCCGGCCAAACGCTTGGCTTCGTTGACGAGACCCCGCTGGTCCGTCACCGGATTATGGTGCCGCCGGACCAGTCGGGAACCGTCCGTTCGGTGGTTGATAAAGGCATTTACGGGCTGACCTCGACCGTGGCGGTTCTGGATACTCCGGCGGGTGCGCTTGAAATCAGTTTGCTCCAAAAATGGCCTGTGCGGATTCCGAGGCCAAACCGGGAACGCCTCCCCATTACCCGCCCCCTGCTCACCGGCCAGCGGATTATTGATACGTTTTTCCCGCTGGGCAAAGGCGGATGTGCCGCCATCCCGGGCGGATTTGGGACGGGTAAAACCATTACCCAACATCAACTGGCCAAATGGTCGGATGCCGACATCATCGTATTTATCGGGTGTGGTGAACGGGGGAATGAAATGACGGAGGTTCTGCGCGAATTCCCGAAAATCACGGACCCGCGAACCGGTCGACCCTTGATGGAGCGGACCATCCTGATTGCCAATACCTCCAATATGCCCGTGGCCGCCCGTGAGGCGTCCATCTACACGGGAATCACGTTGGCTGAATATTACAGGGACATGGGGTTAAACGTGGCCGTCTTCGCCGATTCCACCAGTCGCTGGGCTGAAGCCCTGCGCGAATTGGCGGCACGTCTAGAGGAAATGCCGGCGGAAGAGGGCTTTCCGGCGACGCTCCCGACCCGATTGGCCCAATTTTATGAGCGGGGCGGTGCCGTGACGACCCTGGCTGGGGCCGCAGGCTCCATCACGATCGTGGGCGCAGTTAGCCCGCCCGGTGGTGATTTTTCCGAACCCGTCACCCAGCATACCCAACGCTTTGTCCGCTGTTTCTGGGCACTCGACACCGAGTTGGCCAACGCCCGCCATTACCCCTCCATCCATTGGATCCGGTCCTATTCTGATTATATTGAGGACGTCAGTGAATGGTGGAAGCAACGGGATCCTGATTGGATTGACTTGCGGACTGAAGCGCTCACCCTCCTCCAGCGCGAAGACCGGCTGCTTCAAATTGTTAAACTGATCGGGGCGGATGCCCTGCCCGATGCGCAGCGGTTGATTTTATTCGTGGCCGAAATCCTGAAGGATGGCTTCCTGGCCCAGAGCGCGTTTGAGGAGACCGATCAATACTGCTCCCCTGAACGGCAGGCGGCCCTGCTGAAGATCATCATGATCGTGTATGGCAAAAGCCGGGACCTGATTCTGGCGGGGGTGGCCCTGGAAAAAATCCAGGCACTGGGCTCGCTGGGGTCCCTTCTCCACGCCAAATCGACCTATGGGAACGAAGCCCTCGATGCGCTTGAAGGATTATCACAGAAAATTCAAGGAGAACTGGACGCCCTGGTGGCCCACACGGACCCCGTCCCCGCCCCCTCGTCAGGAGTCATCCCATGAACCCCGTACCCCGAATAGCATTGCAGGACCACGGCCTCACCTACATCGGAGCGGCGCGGATAGAGGGCCCCCTGATAGTGGTAGAGCGGGTAAGCGATGCGGGATTTGACGAGATGGTCGAGATCAGTGATCCGGCCGGACACAAACGACTGGGCCGTGTGCTGGACATCTCCGGGACGCGGGCGCTCGTACAGATTCTTGAAGGGACCACCGGGCTGTCCCACCAAACCTTACGCACCCGTTTTCTGGGGGAAAGCTTCCGGCTGCCTGTTTCCCGAACCATGCTGGGCCGCATGTTTGATGGACTGGGACGCCCCCTGGATGGAAGCCCGCTCCCGCTCTCCGCAGATCTCCGCGATGTCAACGGGCTACCCATCAATCCGTTTGCCCGTGAGTACCCGCGCGAGTTTATTCAAACCGGATTATCCGCGATTGACGGCATGAATGCCTTGGTCCGGGGCCAGAAGCTCCCCATTTTTTCCGGTAATGGGCTTCCCCATGACCGGGTGTGCGCCCAGATTATCCGACAGGCACGCCTCCTGGAAAGCGGGGAGGATTTTTCAATTGTGTTTGCCGCCATGGGCGTCAAACACGATGTCGCTGATTATTTCATCAGGAACTGCGAGGAGTCCGGCTCCCTGTCACGGGTGGCGGTATTCCTCTCCCTGGCGGATGCCCCGAGCGTGGAGCGATTACTCACCCCGCGTCTCGCCCTGACATTGGCCGAACATCTGGCCTTCGATTGCGGCCAGCATGTCCTGGTATTGCTGACCGACATGACCAACTATTGTGAGAGCCTGCGCGAAGTGGGAACGATCCGGGGTGAAATTCCCGGACGCAAAGGCTATCCCGGCTATCTGTATTCCGATCTGGCCAGCCTCTACGAACGCGCCGGCCGGATTGAAGGCTCAACCGGGTCTATTACCCAGATTGCAATCCTGACCATGCCCTCTGATGATATCAGCCATCCCGTTCCCGACCTGACCGGATATATCACCGAAGGACAGATCGTCCTTGATCGAGGCCTCTTTCAACGGGGCGTCTATCCCCCCATTGCCGGACTGCCCAGCCTGTCACGCCTGATGAAGGACGGGATCGGAAAAGGGTATACCCGCGAGGACCACCCGGCCCTGGCCAGTCAGCTCTTCGCCTGTTACGCGAAGGTGAAACGGGTCCGGGCCCTTTCAGAAGTGATTGGCGAGGAAGCCCTGAGCGATCTGGACCGGCTCTACCTGAATTACGGCGAGACGTTTGAACATCGGTTCCTTTCCCAGGGTGAACATGAAAACCGGTCGATCACCCACACACTCGATCTGGGCTGGGAGATCCTGTCCCTGCTCCCGAAGGAGGAATTACACCGAGTCAGTGAAGCGTTGCTGAACCAACATTACCAGGCAAAGGATCAAGCGGTAGCCAAATGACTATCCTCAACATTGCACCGACCAAGTCCGCCCTGCTTGCCACCCGGCATCAACTGGATGTGGCGGTGGAAGGCTATGATCTGCTTGAGCAAAAAAGACAGATCCTGGTGTTTGAACTGATGACCCGGTTGAAGCGAGCCACAGAAATTGAGCGTCAAACGGACCAGGCGCTTGCCCTGGCGTTCCAGGCCTTGCAGGACGCTGTCCTGGAGGTGGGATCCGTTACACTGGAGCAGGCCATACTGGCGATTCGCCAGGGTCATCAGGTGAACTTGACCACCACGCACCTGATGGGATTACGCCTTCCCCGAGTGACGGTCCATCATGAGTTGTTGGGCCTGCCTTTTGGTATCAGCGGGACCACCGCCCAGACCGACCTGGCCATGAGTCGATTTGCCGGGCTCCTCCCCTTACTCGCGGAGCTGGCTGAATTGCAGAACGTCATCCTGCGATTGGCCGCAGAACTCCGGAAAACACAAAGGCGGTGCAACGCCCTCATCAAAATCTTCATCCCCGATTACCGCCAGACCATCGGGGCCATCGCCGCCTCTCTCGAGGAACGGGAGCGCGAAGCCTTTATCATTGTCCGGATGATGAGGGATCGCCTGGCTCAATCGGCCGAGCCACCGTCTTAAATGAGGCGGGTTCCCTGTGAATCAACCGTTGTCACCCAGCTCTTGGAGGCGAAGCCCAGCGAATTGAAGGTCAGCACCATCTGCTTTTCGATGGTTCTGGCCTTCTGAAGGTTATCGGTAATGGCAAACATGGTGGGGCCGGATCCGGAAATGGCCACCCCGTCGGCACCGGCTTTAAGCGCGTTCCGTTTCACCTCATCAAAGCCCGGGATCAATTTGGAGCGGACGGGCTCCACAATGACATCATTCAGACACCGGGAAAACAGGGAGTAGTCATTTTTCGCAAAGGCCGCTGTGATCAACGCCGTATTGGCCATGTTGGCAATAAACTGTTCCATGGGAACCATCTTCGGAAGTAGTTTTCGGGCTTCCCGGGTAAGGACCACCACATTCGGCGTCACCAGCACAATTTTGAGACTTCGAATCGAGCCGATACGGGTGACATCGAGCGGGACACAGCACCGGGTCAAGGTGGCGCCCCCCATCAGGGCCGGCGCGGTATTGTCGGCAAAAAAACCGCCCGACACGATAGCTTCGGCCTCGGTCGCGGCGAGAATCAATTGCTCCAGGCTGAGCTGATTGCCATAGAGGACATTCGCCGCGAAGGCGCCGGCCGCCGCAGAGGCCGCGCTGGATCCTAGCCCGGAGCCGATCGGCAAGCCCTTGTGGAGGGTGAGCTCAATGCCCCCTTTGATATTGAGATATTTGAAAACATTGGCCGCCGCGAGGGCCGCGGTGTTTTTCCTGGGATCCGCGGAAAGCGGAACCGGCGAATGCACGGCGGCAATACGGATTTTACCGCCGGACAAACGCCGGGCTTCGACCACATCTCCGAGATTTTTAACCGCCAACCCCAGGACATCGAAGCCGGGGCCGATATTTCCGATCGTTGCCGGAGAAAAAACTTTGATCTGCTTCATGGCGCCCATCTTCCCAAGGAGCGCCACCGGTCGCAATCAAAATTTACCGGATTCAAACACAGATGATGTTGTTGGTTGACCCCAGCTCGCTGACGGCCAAAGGCGCGGTGGGATCCGCATGCCATTCCCCATCAATCACATATTTGTACTGGTATCTCCCCGGGAGGAGTTTGACGGATTTCGAAAACTGTCCGCCTCGCTTGATCATGGGGTCGGCCTGGGAATTCCAGTCGTTGAAGTCCCCGGCCAAAAACACACTTTTCGCATTATGCGATACCCCACATTTGAAGGTAGTCGTAACATGTCCCTTGGGTTTTGATTTCTTCACAGCCGAACTTTCCTTCATATGCGCCTCCTTTTTGCGTGTGTTACCCTCATCCCTGCTTACCACTCCACCCGACGCCGCCTGACTCGCGGCCTGCGCCGGATGCTTAGACTCCGAAGAGAACTTTTCCCGGATCGCCCGGATCGCCAGTTGAGCGTCGCGCCCCCTCGCCGACACATAAAGGCGCGCCCCCCTTCCCGCCCCGAGCGTAAGAATGCCCAGCAGGCTTTTGGCACTGGCGATTCGTCGGCCACATTTCACCATGATTTCAGATTCGAACATGTTGGCGACACTCACGAGCAGACCCGCCGGCCGCATGTGCCACCCCAGAGGATTTTCAATCGCCAGCGTGGTGGAAAATTCATTGTTCTGATTCATGGTTCCCGCTCCTTTATTACGTATGCACAGCCGGCGCTGCCCATCCTGGTTTCTGATTGATACCGACGCTTCTGAAACTAAACTATTTGCGGAATCTGACAAGCAGGAGAGTCCTGATTCTCACATCAGGGAATCCCTGATGGCCGGGGGCATGGGGTCAGGCTTAAAAATGATGCGAGCGTTGAACCAATCGAGGGTCAGTAAATGGCCACCAGGGTCAGCGAAATGTCTATATATTTCGGCCCGGGCCAAAGAACGTCCGTGTCCGGGATATCAGCACAAGAGGTCCTTCACCACTATCACAAACAGATCCCTGAATCGCTAGCGGCTGAAACCGATCCGCCAGTCCAGCTGGCTGGACTTGTCTTAAGTCAATCCACCAAAACGACTTACGTTATAATTTGTTCTCGCCATATTTGATTTCCCCGGTTCAGAGAGTCGTAACATCTTATTCCGTTGAAAAATCCCTCCGGACGGCGAGGCCGCCGTCCCATAGATATCAAGCTAAGGCCCTATGAATCTGGAACGAACGAGGGTTACCAGACTGCTCCCGAGTGAGTCTGACTTCAATAGAGAGAAAATACAGTTGTCGAGTTGTCAGGTTGTTGGGTTGTTAAGGAGAAAAGAGAAGGCCTGCAGGTAGATGTGCGCGTGGGTCTTCCGAAGGACCCAGGAATGGAGAACTGGATGACGGTGGCGTGGCGACAGGGAGCGGAGAATGCGATGAGGAAGGCCCGCATACACATGTGGGCGGGGTTTTTGAGTTTGCGGCAAGTGGCGGCCGACGTCTCGGCGGCCGTTTAAGCGTAGCGCTAGAGGCAATCGTTCGCCGGGACGTCGAACGCCACCTGTGCTTCGCGAGGAGGGGCCGTTCGGGTTAGGCTGTTTGTTCTGGGAATTCTGATGGCTAAATATGGTGCATAACAAATGTGTAATGTCGAGATTATGCGCACATTTGTTCGCCTGAGATCCATCCTTGCTTCACACACGGATCTCACTCAACGATTGGACGATCTTGAGCGCCACTATGATGAACAGTTCCGCGTTTTTTTGAAGCGATCCGCGAACTCATGACCCCTACAGATCCCCCACGAAAGCCAATTGGTTTTGCGGATTTGCTGTTGTCTTGACTCCTCTAAATCCAGTATATTGTCAGCTCATTTAATTCACTGAGGAGCATTATGAGCCTGAAAAACAACGAGATCCTTGAGTATCATGTCGGCGGCAAAATCGGTATGCGGGTCACCAAGCCCCTGAGGGGACCGGATGACCTCTCCCTCGCTTACACCCCTGGAGTGGCATTACCTGTCAAGGAAATCGCCCGCGATCGCGAATCCCTCTACCGTTGCACGGCAAAGGAAAACCTGGTGGCAGTGGTCTCGGACGGCACGGCTATTCTGGGACTCGGCGACCTCGGGGCCGAAGCCAGCATTCCCGTCATGGAAGGAAAGGCCGTTCTCTTCAAGGCGTTTGGCGACGTGGATGGATGGCCCGTCCCGGTGAATCATTGCCGCATGAATGGCAAAGACACCGGCAAAACCGACCCCCAGCGGGTCATTGACACGGTCCTGGCGATCGCCCCGATGTATGGCGGCATCAATCTGGAAGATATCGCGGCCCCGGCCTGTTTCGAAATTGAGGATACCCTTGACGCCATGCTGGACATCCCGGTCTTCCACGATGACCAGTGGGGTACGGCGGTGATTACCCTGGCGGCGGCCATGAACTACTGTCATATTTCACAACGCTCCATGGGTGAGTTGAAAATTGTCATCAACGGGGCCGGCGCGGCCGGGATCCGGATCTGTGAGATGCTCAAGGCGGCGGGCGCCAAAACCGTCATGTTGTGCGATACGAAGGGCGTCATCCGGAGTGATCGCAGCGATCTCAGTGGCAAAAAGAAGGAACATGCCTTCGCCACCTCGGCCAGTACCCTGACGGAGGCCTTGAAGGGCGCGCATATGTTTGTCGGTGTTTCGGCCGCCAACTGCCTTAAACCCGCCGACGTGTTGTCCATGGCGGCGTTGCCGGGAATTTTTGCGATGGCCAACCCGGACCCTGAAATCCGGCCGGAAGACGTGGCCGCCGCCATGGGGAATAAGCCCTATGTCATGGCCACCGGCCGCTCGGATTATCCGAATCAGGTCAACAATGTCCTCGGCTTCCCCTTCCTTTTCCGGGGAGCATTGGATGTCCGGGCCCGCACCATCAACCTGCCCATGAAAGTGGCGGCGGCGGAAGCCCTCGCCGCCCTCGCCCGGCAGCCGGTTCCCGCCGAGGTCAATAAACTCTACGGAACGGAGCTGACCTTCGGGCCGGGGTATATTATCCCGAAACCTTTTGATCGCCGGCTGTTCCTGGAAATTCCAGCCGCCATTGCCCAGGCAGCGGTGGCCTCCGGTGCGGCGCCAAAACGGGATCTGAGCGGCTACCGCGCCGAATTGAAGGCGCGTGATCAGAAGCGGTCTTTTCTGAATTCATGAACCTGCCCCAAACACTCACGATCGGTCCTCTGAAATTCGATACCCCGATTCTGTTTGCCCCTCTGGCCGGCTACTCGGACTTCGCCTTCAGGATGAGCCTGCGCGCCCTGGGCGGGGTCGGGTTTGCCTATACGGAGATGTTGAGCCCGGCCAGCCTGCTGATCGGGAAGGCGCAACGGCTGAAATCCCTGACCGCAACGTCAGCGGAGGATCTGCCGCTGGGCCATCAGATCTATGGGGCCCACTACGACACCCTCTGTGCCGGCGCGGTCCTGCTTGAGCAACGGGGGGCCCAGCTCATCGACATCAATATGGGCTGTCCCCAGCGTAAAATCTCCGTTCAAGGGGCCGGCGCCGGACTGCTCCGCGACCCCAAAGAGGCCATCCGGATCGCCGCCGGGGTCGTTCGGTCCGTGCGGATCCCCGTGACCGTCAAGCTTCGCCTCGGGTGGGATACCGAGACCCTGGTCGCGCATGACATGGTTCCCGAACTGGAAGCCGCCGGGGTGGCGGCGATCACCATTCACGGACGAACCCGATGTCAGGGATTCAGCGGCGAAGCGGACTTGCAGGGAATCCGGACGGTGGTGCAGGCGGCCAAACGGATCCCGGTGATCGGGAATGGCGACATTGCCTCGCCGGCGGCGGCCCGGCGGATGTTCGAAGTGACCGGGTGCGCCGGCATCATGCTCGGGCGTGGCCCGTTGAAAAACCCCTGGCTGATCCGTGATATCTGGAATGAACTGCGCGGTCTGCCGGCCGAACCGCCCCCCGGTCGCGATGAATGGATCGATTTCGCCGGGGCTCATTTTGAGCGGATGATTGAACTGTATGGGCCCCTGGGCGCCACCCGGCTTTACCGGAAATGGATTCCCCAATATCTGCGCCGGATGCTGGCCGGCCGCCGTCATCTGGTGGAAATGATGCAGCTGGAGGATGCCGTCGATATGCGGCAGGCCATTGAGTCACTCCGGAAAATCCGCTCCATTGAGAGTCCGGACCGGACGCCGGAGCCGGAGGAAGCCGCGCTCGCCCTGACGGACGCGGAGTCGTCGGACGGGGAATAGCCTGGGAATTCCGGTGCCTGAAAAGTAAAAAGGCGCGAAGTTTTCACTTCACGCCTTTCAACAATGACCAAGCGACTGCTCGCCGAGCCGTTATCCCTTGACCACTTTGCCGGAACGGATGCAACCCGTGCAAACCGTCTTACGGGTCACGCTGCCACCGGTTTTCACGCGAATCTTCTGAAGATTCGGCAGGAATTTCCGCCGGGTAATTCCCGTTGTGTGCAAGCCGATACCACCTTTTGCCTTGGCCAAACCATGACGTACAATTCGATTGCCCGTGCTAATCGTTTTACTGCAAATTTCACATGCCCTACCCATCGGTCGTCTCCTTGAATTAATGAGTGGCGAATATAGATATCTCCCCCACCTGACGCAAGATAAAAATCGCGCCCAACGAAAGTTTACGGAACCGGCTTACTGCCAGGCACCACATTCCCTGCGGGAATGAACACTTCCAACCGGGTGGAATCGAGCTGGGCCCCGGTTTCCCAATCCATACGCAGACGGGCGGCACGGGGTAACAGCGTCCGGCTGGATGACTCCCAGTTATTGGTCCATCCCGATTCAGAAAGGACGGAGACCTCGAACGCGGTGACATGCTCCAACAGCGTATTGCTGACGGCCGGGGCAAGCGCGTTTGAGCCCCACAAGCTCTGACTTTCACGCACCAGCGCCCCTGCCGGTCCGGCTCCTGATGAAATCAGGCTGTAACGGAGCCGCATGACTTCCATCCCCGAAAAATCGGATTCAGGGGAAGGAAGATGGCCCCGTGAAAAAGCAAGGACTGACTGTTGCGGGGCATTGCTTTCGATGAACACACTCTTCAGGATGAATGCAGGAATATTAGAGGAAGGGACCTGCGCGCACTGGCTTAAATCCTGCCGGAGTTGTTCCAGCACGGCATACGCCGGTTCCAGGCGACGGCTCTGCTGACGGTGCAAGGAGCCGGTCATCGTGCGATACACGGAAACAGCGGCCACCAGAATCAAGCTGGAGACAGAGAGGGCAACCAGAATCTCAACCAGCGTCATGCCGGCCTGCCGCCTGCCCCCGGCCAGCATCAGTTGAAAAACATCCTGCTGATGAAAAACACCAGGGCTGCCACGACCAACACTACCAGCGCGATCGTCAAGATCACCCACGGCTTCCGGTTATCTTTGCGATTTCCGAATGGGGACGCCGTGTGGAAGTTCTGGGGAATATGAACCGGCTCGGCCGTGATTTCAATTTTAGCGGTATCGGAGGCCGCTCCGCTATCCACTTCAACGTCCTGGCCGTCAAACATCAGTTCCACACTGCCGACCTGAAGGATGTCCTTGGGGCGCAACCCAATTTTCGTCACGCTGGCGCCATTCAGACGCGTGCCATTCGTAGAGCCGAGGTCAATGAGCGAATATTTGTTCCCATCCCGGACAATGCTGCAGTGCCGACCGGAAATGGAGGGGTCATCAATCGGAATTTGATTCTGGGTGGTTCGCCCTATGAAGGATTCATCATGGGTCAGCTCATATTTCCTACCTTTTACCGCACTCGACATTCCGATCAGGACAGCCATAGAAAATCCTTTCACCGAGAACTTAAAGCGATAAATAATGTCACGATTGCCGCCGGGTGTCAACTTGAGGCGCCCGCATAAAAAAACTGAAAGCGCCGGCGGCGGTATACGCCCAGCACTTTCAGTTTTTCAGGCGGGAGCATCTCCCGGCCAAACGCCCGGTCGATCAGGCCAGTTTTTTAGCCAGATCCGCGGCGGAGGCGGCATCAGCCGCATACCCATCCGCCCCGATTTCATCGCAGAATGCCTGCGTGACGGGGGCTCCCCCGATCATCAGCTTGACCTTGCCGGCCAGATCGGACTGCTTGAGCGCGTCCACGACTTCCTTCATATTCGTCATCGTGGTCGTCAGCAACGCCGATGCGCCAATCAAGGTGGCATTGCTCGCCCTGGCCACCTCGATGAACTTGCTCGCCTCCACATTGATCCCGGCGTCCACCACCTTAAACCCGCCCCCTTCAAGCATCATGCCCACCAGATTTTTGCCGATGTCATGAAGGTCACCCTTCACGGTCCCGATCACCACGACGCCACGAGGCTCCACCTTGGCGGCCGCCAAGGCCGGCTTCAACACTTCCATACCGGCCTTCATGGCCCGTGCGGCAATCAGCACTTCCGGCACATAGACTTCGTTCTTCTTGAACCGCGCCCCGATGATGCTCATTCCACCCAGCAACCCGTTATTCAAGATGTCCGCAGCGCCGATGTTCTCGTTCAATGCCTGCTGAACCAGCGTTTTGACATCATTGGCCTTGCCCTTCATCAAACTTTCCTTGATCTGCTCCAAAACTGCGCTCATCGAATACTCCTTTTGTTTGCGGTCATGCGTTCAAGACTTCCAGAATGCTCGAAACCCTAGCATTCCGGCGGGTTGAGAAATAGTGAGTTGCGGCTTATAAATACAACGTTCTTGCTGTATCTTGAGATTAATTTGATCAAACGGGCCGAAACGGCCGGCCTCTTCGCTTGACGTATCCACGATAAATAGAGATATTCAGGATGTTTTAAGGAATTCAGCTTTTTTGGTTTTTTGATCCCAAACGGAAAAATACGCACTTCTTGCTGTTATGCCTGATATTTCCAAACGACTTCTGCGCGATGTCTCCCGGGAGGTGCGACGGACCACCGGGGTTCGCCCGTTCTTCATGGAGTTGAACGGGGGAACAGATCCTGAGACCGATCCGTTTACCTTAACGATCCTGAAACTGAAGAAACTCCGTATCTACGCCCTGCATGAAAGCGTGACGATGGGCTGCCCGTATTTCTTTGAAATCATGCCGGGGCTGGGCAGTTGGATGGTGGCACTCGAACACCGAAGGATCATCCATGGCGCGTTGCTCGGCGGGGAGGTGCTTTTCAAGGAATCGCCCCTCTCTGAGGCGGATTGCACCCGGACCCTCCTGTCATGGGGCCTGTCCGAGGCTCAGGCTCACGACTATTATGTCAGCCGCCCCGTATGTTCTATCCAGGAACGGAACGAGGCCGCCGCCTGTCTTGAGCGCACCTTCTATCAAATGAGCGGGTGGAAGGCGGTCCAGCTTGAAGAAAACCGCCTGCGCCGGCAGCAGCAGCAGCAGATTGCCGAAGCCATTGAAGATCAGCGGCAACGGGGGGCGGAGACCTCCTACCCCTTTGACAAGGAGCGTATTCTCCTCTCCCATATCCGGTCAGGTGACCGGACGGGGGCGAGACGGGTACTGAACGAAATGCTGGGGGCCATGTATCTGACCACCCCCAAACTGGTGGTGTTGCGCGCCCGCGCCATTGAGATGATGGGCTACCTCACGCGCGCCGCCGTCGAGGATAGTCCGATTCTCGAATCCCTGATTGAGCGGAATCACCAATGGATGGAGCGACTGATCCGGGCACGTGATTTTGAAGCCTTGTCGCGTGTGCTCACCGATGCCCTGAACGACTTTATCGAGGGGATTTACGTGCACGGCTTCAACCGGTCAAATGCCCATGTCACCCGGGCCCTTGACTATATTACCCGCAACTATATGAAGCCCATCCGCCTCAAGGACATCGCCCGGGAAGTGGGGCTGAGCCCCTACCGTCTGGCCCATGTGGTCAAAGAACACAGCGGAAAAACCCTGTTGCAGATGATTATTCATTCCCGGGTTCAAAATGCCATCCAATTGCTGGGAAACACGAATAAGTCCTGTACGGAAATCGCCTATGAGGTGGGATTTAATGATCAGAGCTATTTCATCAGGCACTTCAAGCGGCTGACCGGCATTACCCCCGCCCGCTACCGCCGGACCCGTCTTATCCCTGAACCCCACCCTCTTTAATCAACCCCTTTTCTGAATTTACGGGTATTTTGCGTATATGCTTGAACTTCCTATTCCACTCATGCAAATATATCGTGATTTTTTTAACGACTAACTCTTTGAGGTATTACTATGTCTGCATCTTTATCACTGCGTGGACCGGGAAATGTACTGGTCCTCAATGCCGGAAGTTCATCGCTTAAGTTCACCATGTATGCCATGGACAATGAGAAGATTCTCGCGAAGGGAATCGTGGAGCGAATTGGCCTGAACGAGCCTTTCTTGAAATATGAACGTTTTGACGGAAGCTCCTTTAAGGAGCAGGCGCTGGTATCCACCCATGCGGAAGCCCTGAAACTGGTCTGCGCAAAACTGGTGGAGAAAGATGTCGGAGTCCTGAACAGCCTGATGGACGTCGAAGCCATTGGCCACCGCGTGGTTCATGGGGGTGAAAATTTCCATGACTCGGTGATTGTGACCAATGAGGTGAAGAATAACATCCATGAATGTGCCGCGCTGGCCCCGCTTCACAATCCCCCCAACCTCGGCGGGATCGAGGCCTGCGAACTGGTGTTTAGCGGGATCCCGAATGTGGCCGTCTTCGATACTGCGTTCCACCATTCCATGCCCGCCTCCTCGTATCTCTATGCCATTCCTTACGACTATTACGAAAAGTTCGGTATCCGCAAATACGGGTTTCACGGCACCTCCCACAAATTCGTCTCGTATGCCACCGCCAATCTCCTGAACGCCCCCCTGGGTGAACTGAAACTCATTACGGCGCACCTGGGCAACGGCGCCAGCATCACGGCGGTGGAACGTGGCAATGTCCTGGATACCAGCATGGGGATGACTCCGCTGAACGGGCTGGTCATGGGGACCCGGTGCGGGGACATCGACCCGGCAGTGGTACTCTACCTTGCCCGCCGCGGCATGACCCCCGATGCCATCGATAAACTCCTGAACAAATGCAGCGGACTGCTGGGTGTCTCCGGAATCGGGAGCGGGGATATGCGTGATAATATCGCGGCCGCCGAGGCCGGGAATCTTCAAGCCCAACGTGGGATCCGGATGTTTGTTCAACGGCTGGTCTCTTATATCGGGTCCTACTTCACCCTCCTTAACGGGGCCGATGCCGTGGTGTTCACCGGCGGTATCGGAGAGAATAGTTCCTATATCCGGGAACATACCATCCGCAAACTTGAATCGCTGGGCTGCTTCCTGGACCCCGAGAAAAACAATCATGCCATTGGACGGCCCGCCATTATCAGCACGCCTGAGAGCAAGCTGAAAGCGATCGTCATGCCGACGAATGAAGAGTTGATGATCGCCCGGGAAACCGTCCGCCTGCTCTCGGTTCCGGCCAAGTCCGCCATCCCCTGCCCCGCCTGCGTTAATCAATAATACTATTTGAAAGGTTCACCACTTATGTCACTCCTCGATACCCTGATCCCGAAAGCTCGTGCTGCCCGTCGTACCCTTGTCCTGGCCGAAGGTCATGATCCTCGCGTCATGCAGGCGGCGGTCAAGATTGCACAACAGGAAATTGCCAAAGTCATTGTGCTGGCCACCCCGGAGGACGTCTTGAAATCGGCTGCGGGCATCTCCTTTGCCGGACTCCCCGTGACCCTGCTGGATTACCCCAACTCCCCTGATTTCGAGCGGATCGCCCTGGCCTTGTTCGAGCTCCGCAAGCACAAGGGCCTGACGCTGGAACAGGCCCGCACCCTCCTGAAGGATCGCCTGTATTTCGGAGACATGATGGTTCGCCTCGGACTGGCGGACGGCCTGGTGGCCGGCAGTATTGCCTCGACCCCGGACATGGTGAGGGCGGCCTTTCAGTGCGTCGGCACCGCCCCCGGCATCAAAACCGGCAGCAGTTTCTTTGCCATGGAACTGGCCAAGCCCACTCCTTCGGGCGACTCGGTTCTTCTTTATGCCGATTGCGGGGTCAATCCCGACCCCACTGCCGAACAACTGGTGGATATTGCCTTGGCCACCATTGCCTCCCACAAGGCCTTGATCGGGGGCCAGGCCCGGGTGGCCATGTTGTCGTTTTCCACGCGTGGCAGTGCGCAACATCCCCTGGTTGACAAAATGATCAAGGCCACGGAGTTGACCCGCAAGCGCGTGGCGGAACTGGGCCTGGATGCCGTGGTCGACGGTGAGCTGCAGGTGGATGCCGCCATGGTCCCCGGAGTAGCGGCCAAAAAGTGTCCGGATAGTCCCTTGAAGGGCGCGGCCAATATTTTCATTTTTCCTGATCTTCAGGCGGGCAACATTTCCTACAAAATCACCGAACGGCTGGCCGGGGCCATCGCCTACGGCCCCATTTTACAGGGTCTCGCCAAACCGGTGAATGATCTATCCCGCGGTTGCAGCGCCGACGATATCGTCGGGGTCGCCGCCATCACGATTTGTCAGTCCTTAAGTTAAACAGTTAAGCCCCCAAAGGAGGGTAATCACCATGTTTTTTGATCCCCTGTATTTTTTGTTTATCGGGCCCGGCATGGTGTTGGCCCTGATTGCCACCTTCAAGGTTAAAACCACTTTCGCCCGCTACTCGCAAGTGATGGCCGCCTCCGGCATGACGGGGGCCGAAGCCGCGCGCCAGATGCTGGTCCGCAATGGGGTCACCAATGTCAAAATCGAACGGGCCGATGGGTTTTTGAGTGATCATTACGACCCCACCTCGCGCACCCTGCGTTTATCAGAGTCGGTTTACGATTCCCCCTCCCTGTCCGCCATCGGCGTGGCCTGTCATGAAGCCGGCCATGCGTTGCAACATGCCTCGGCCTATGTCTGGCTCGGGCTCCGGTCGTCGCTGGTCCCCGCCACGCAGTTCGGGAGCATGGGCTCCTATATCTTCTTCCTGCTGGGCATGTTCATGCACAACCCCAAAATGATCCTGATCGGCATCGTCCTGTTCAGCGTCACCGTGGTGTTTTCGCTGATCACCCTGCCCGTCGAATGGGATGCCAGCGCCCGCGCCAAGCGGCTCATGGTATCGTCAGGCATTGTCAGCCTCCGCGAACAGGAAGATGCCGGACGCGTCTTGAATGCGGCCTTTCTCACCTATGTGGCCTCGGCCATTACCGCCCTGCTCACCCTGCTCTATTACCTCTACCGTGCCGGCCTGCTTGGCGGCAGACGCAATGATTAAGGAGCCCACCCCAATGCCAAACGTTCTGGTTCCGCTCGCCAATGGCACGGAGGAAATGGAAGCGGTCATTGTGATAGATATCCTGCGGCGGGCCCAATGGACGGTCACGGCCGTGGGCATAGAGCCCGGTCTCCTGACCGCCTCCCGGGGCGTACGGCTGATGCCCGACACCCTGTGGGCTGACATTAATCCGGCCGATTTTGATATTTTGATGATTCCCGGCGGTGGCCCGGGTGTGGAGCAGTTCCTGAAGTTCCCGCCATTACTGGAGACCATCCGGCAGT
The DNA here is from genome assembly GCA_037128595.1 of bacterium. Taxonomy (NCBI): domain Bacteria; species bacterium. The sequence goes on along the minus strand of JBAXWB010000004.1, from coordinate 115,263 downwards.
TTTGCCAGGCGGACAAGTGGGTGGGGGCGATCTGTGCGGCCCCGCTGACCCTCCAGGCCGCAGGGGTCCTGAACGGGAAAAAGGCCACCTGCCATCCAGCGGTGGCCAGCCGGCTGACGGTGACTCCGCGCCTCAGCCAGCCCACCGTGGTGGACGGGCATCTCGTGACCAGTCAAGGGGCCGGTACCACCTTTGATTTTGCGTTAACCCTGGTGCGGCTGGTGGACACTCCGGCGAAGGCCCAGGCCATCGCCGAAAGCATCGGGCTTAATATTTAATCGGGGCAAAGAGATTATATCCGCCCAGTTTCTCGCGCCCGTTCAGGAAGCCGAGTTCAATCAGGAAGTCGATTTCCTCGACTTTGCCCCCTGCCCGCTCAATGAGCTTCGCGGAAGCCAGCGCGGTGCCCCCTGTGGCCAGCAGATCATCCACCAGCACCACCGGCTCACCGGGCGTGAAGGCATCCACATGAATCGCCAGGGTGGCGGATCCATATTCGAGATCGTAGCTTTCCTCGAACGTCTGATAGGGCAATTTCCCCTTTTTGCGAATCGGCACAACGCCCGCCTTTAATTTATAGGCCAACGCTGACCCGAAGAGGAAGCCGCGGGCATCAATCACCGCGATTTTGCGGATTCCCTTGTCCCGATGGCGCTTGGCGAAGAGATCGACGGCGGCCCGGAACAACTTCGGATCCTTGAGAATCGGGGTGATATCCTTGAAGATGATGCCCGGCTGGGGGAAGTCAGGTACATCACGAATCGCCGCTTTCAGTCTCCGTATACTCATTATGATTGCCTCCTTGAACACGCAGCCGATCCCGGCGCCACACTCATTTAACACATACCGTCCCGTTGGGAATGGGGGCCATAATAGAAGAGGTTCCGGTCCTGACGCAACACAAACCCGCGCCTTCCGGAGGGCCCTGTTCCCCACCCCGGCGCCCCCCTCCTTTTCCCTTGAAACCCTCCCCCTCTCGTGGTATCACTTCCCCCCATTAACGAGAACTGAAACACCGTAGAAGGAGGCTTGACGGCCCATGGGTTGGTTTACCAAAGCAAAGAAGACAGCCGCCAAACTGGATTCCCCCGTAAAAGAGGAAATCTGGATTCAATGTCCATCGTGTAAGGCCCACATTTATAAGGATGAGTGGGAAAAAAATCTCAAAGTTTGTGACCGTTGCCATTTCCATGAACGCTTAACCTGGCAGGAACGTGCGGAATTACTGCTGGATGAGGGCTCTTTTGTCGAATTGAACGCTAAGATCAGCTGGAACGATCCCCTGAAATTCTCTGATTCCAAGGGGCCCTACGCCGAAAAGGCGGCTGAAAACTGCGAAAAGACGGGGATGAAGGAATCGGTGGTGACCGGGGCAGGCAAAATCAATGGCCTGAAGGTCTCTCTGGCGATCATGGATTTCCGTTTCATGGGTGGCAGTCTGGCCAGCGGAACAGGGGAAAAAATCCTTCTGGCCGCCATGTATGCCGTTAAGCATAAATTGCCCTTTATTATCGTATCGGCTTCAGGAGGGGCACGTATGCATGAAGGCATTGTCTCGCTGATGCAGATGCCGAAGACCTGTGCGGCCCTGGCCCAGTTAAGGGACGCCAATCTTCCCTATATCTCCATCATGACAGACCCCACAACTGGCGGGGTATCAGCAAGTTACGCCATGGTGGGTGATATCCATATCGCCGAGCCCCGCGCCCTCATCGGGTTTGCCGGACGGCGCGTCATTGAGGAGACCATCAAGCAGAAACTTCCGGAAGACTTCCAAACCGCAGAATACCTCGTAGACCACGGTTTCGTGGACATGATCGTGCATCGCAAAGACATGAAAGAGATGCTCTTCAAGATTCTGAAATACGCCGGCTGCCGCTGAGGTCAGCCTTGGCAGGTCGAACGTACACTCGAACCCCCTAACAGATGGAGTAACGATGAGTCTGGAATTTGAAAAAGAGGTCGCTGATATCGAGGCTAAAATTGAGGAATTCAAGGCCAAAAACCCTGAACCGACGGGGGCACTGGTCAAGGATCTCAACCGGCTGGAGCTGGAGCGGGCCGAGAAGCTCAAGGAAACCTACGCCAACCTGACCCCCTGGCAAACCGTGCAGGTCGCCCGGCATCCGGACCGCCCGCTGATCCGTGATTTCATCAAGGGACTCTGCTCTGAATTTATTGAACTCCATGGGGATCGTCTTTTCGGCGATGATCACGGCATGATTGGCGGGTTTGCCATGATTGACACCCATCGGGTCATGGTCATTGGCCATCAAAAAGGCCGGGACCTGGATGAAAAAATCAAATGCAACTTCGGGCAAGCCTGCCCTGAAGGGTATCGCAAAGCACTCCGTCTGATGAAATTGGCGGAAAAATTCCACATTCCCGTGGTGACGTTTATCGATACCCCGGGCGCGTTTCCCGGCCGTGATGCCGAGGAGCGGGGCCAGGCCGAGGCAATCGCCCGCAATCTACTGGAAATGTCCGCGTTGAAAACCCCCGTGATCGCGCTGGTCACCGGTGAGGGCGGCAGTGGCGGCGCCATCGGAATCGGCGTGGGCGATGTGGTGCTCATGCTCTCCAACGCCGTCTATTCAGTGATTTCGCCGGAAGGCTGCGCCTCCATTCTCTGGCGTGATGGCACCAAGGCGAACGAAGCCGCAAATGCCCTCAAAATTACCGCCAAGTCGTTACTTCAACTGAAGATTATCGACGAGATCATCCCTGAGCCGGTGGGCGGGGCTCACCGCAACTATGAGGGGACCATGAAAGCCACGCGCAAAACCCTCCTTAAGCATTTAAGCAGTCTGGAGAAGATCGCTCCTAAAAAACTGACCAGCCGTCGATTTGAAAAATTCGCGGCGATGGGACGCTTTAAATAACTTCACTTTAGAAAGGAAAGATTATGGCTAAGAAAAAGACGATTACTGCTCAGGATATCATTCGCGACAGCGCCAACCATATTCCCCTGCGGATCACCGACACCACGCTCCGGGATGCCCACCAATCCCTCTGGGCCACCCGGATGCGGACCAGCGACATCATGAAGATCATCGATGTCGTCGATAACGTCGGCTATTACTCCCTTGAAGTGTGGGGCGGCGCCACCTTTGATGTCTGCCTCCGGTTCCTCCGGGAAGACCCCTGGGAGCGCCTGCGCCAAATCAAGGCGCATGCCAAGAAGACCCCCCTTCAAATGCTTCTGCGCGGTCAGAATATCCTGGGCTACAAGAACTATGCCGATGATGTCGTCGATCGCTTTGTGGCGTTGGCGGTGGCCAATGGGGTTGACATCTTCCGTATTTTCGACGCCCTGAACGATTCCCGCAACCTGGAACAGGCCATTAAATGCGTCAAGAAATATGGCGGTCATGCCCAGGGAACCATCAGTTACACCGTCAGCCCGGTCCATACGGTCGATCTCTATGTCAAGGTGGCGAAAGAACAAATCGCCATGGGCATTGATTCGCTCTGTATCAAGGACATGGCGGGCATCCTGACCCCCATCGCGGCCGAGCGCCTGGTGTCCGCCCTGGTGCGTGAGACCAAAATCCCGATCCAGGTTCACTCCCATGCGACCAGCGGAATGGCCTCCTCCACCTACGTGGAAGCGGTTCGTGCGGGTGCAGGTGCCATTGACTGCGCCATTTCCCCCATGGCGGGCTTTTCCTCGCAACCGCCGGTTGAGAGTATGCTGGCCATCTTCTCGGAGACCCACTATCACGCCAACCTTGATCAGGATGCGCTCCGGCAGGTCTGCAAATTCTTTGTCGAACTGGCCCCGTCCCGCCAGCTCCGGGCGCACGAATCGGATAATATCATCGACCCGGAAGTGCTGCTGCATCACATTCCCGGGGGGATGATCTCCAACCTGCGCGGCCAGTTGGCGCAGCAGGGTGCCCTGGACAAGTTGGACCAGGTGTTCGAAGAACTGCCGCGCGTCCGGGCCGACCTCGGGTACCCGCCCCTCGTCACCCCGACCAGCCAGATTATCGGCATTCAGGCCGTGATGAACATCCTTTCCGGCGAACGCTATTCCCTCGTCGCCCAGGAGGTCAAGGATTACGCCCTGGGGCTCTATGGCCGGTCCCCCGCCCCCATGGATAAAGCCGTCATGAAGAAAATCCTGGGGAACGAAAAACCCATTACCGGTCGTCCGGCAGATCTGCTCAAGCCCATGCTGCCTGATGCCACTGAAGGGGTTGACCCCAAGATGATCAAGAAGGAGGAGGACATCATTTCCTATTGCCTCTTCCCGGAAGTCGCCCTTGATTATTTCAAATGGCGTGCCCTCCCGCCGGAACAACGTCCGCCCATTCCGGCCGATGTCGAACTGGCCAAGCAACAGGCTGCTGAAAAACCGGCACCTGCCCCGGCGGCGTCCGCGGCGATCCCGTTCCTTGCCACTTCGGATTACGAGCAGATCGGGCACCTGGTCGACAAGATCAGCGCATTGAATTTCTCTCAAATCACGATCCAGCACGGCGGCAGCGTCATCAGCATCAATGGTGCCGGCGTGACGTCCGGCCCCTTGCTCACCCAGACTGCCCCTGTGGCGGCGGCGCCCGTTACCACGGCGGCCGCACCCAAGGCGGGCGGTTCAGCCCCGGCTCCCGCCGCCGCCCCTGTGGCCGCCAAGCCGGCGGTCGTGGCCGGCCCGAGCATTAATGCGCCCCTCAATGGTACATTCTATCGCTCGCCGGGTCCCGGCAAACCGGAATTCGTCCAGAATGGCGATATCGTGGAAGAAGGCGCTACCGTCTGTATCGTTGAAGCCATGAAACTCTTCAACCCGATCAAGGCGCCCTATAAGTGCAAGATTGTCTCCCTGCTGATTACTCATGGGACACCGGTTAAAAAGGATGAACCGATGATCAGCATCCAGAAGGTGTAAGCGACGGATCTCCCATGAGCACTGGACTGTTTGAAATCGGCGCCGAAGGAGTGGATGTACAGCGGATCATGGCTGACATCCAGGAAACGGTTGCCGCCAAGATGCAGTCTGGCGCTTATGCGGGAGCCCAACTGGCCCGTGCCGAACGCTTTAACCTGATGAATATGAAGAAAGACGAAAATTTCTTCGACTTCTATATGGAAAGCCTGCGGGAAGCGGTTTTCATCGACATTAATGACTTTGAAATCCGCGAACGGCGGGCCGCATTGGCTCCGCTTCTGGTCAAATTGAAAAAAACGATCTGGAGCCTGCTGAAGTTCTACACCTATCGGCTCTGGTCTCAGCAGAATCAAGTCAACGGCCTCTTGTTATCCGCCACGGAGGAGGTTGACCGGAAATACCGCGATAAAATCAAAGGCCTCGAGGCCCGTCTCGTCAAATTGGAGTCCCAACTCCCCCCCGGTTGATGTCCACCCCTCCCCGCATAGCTTTTGTCTCACCCCGCTTCTCTGAAGGCCCGACCGTCGGCGGGGCTGAAACGCTACTCCGTCAGCTCGCGCAGCGGCTGGTCGCCAAAGGGTGGGAAGTCGATTACCTGACCACCTGCGCCCGCAACCATTTTACCTGGGAAAACGAAATCCCGCCCGGCCGCGTTTCGATTGCGGGCATTACGGTGCATTACTTTCCCGTCGATTCCGGACGTGACCTGGACACTTTCATCACCCTGCAAAACCGCATCAGCCGGAATGCGGAGTTGACCCGTGATGAGGAATTGAACTGGCAACGGAACAATGTGAACAGCCGGGCACTCTATGACTACCTCCAGTCTGAAGGGCACCGGTATGACCGGATCATCATGGGCCCGTATCTCTTCGCCCTGGTCTATTTCGCCAGCCAGATTCATCCGAAAAAGACCCTGCTCCTTCCTTGCCTGCATGATGAGTCATTCGCCTACTTGAAAATCGTCCGGGAGATGTTCTTGAATGTCAAAGGCTGGATATTCAATGCGGAGCCGGAACGGGATCTGGCACAACGCCTGTATGATCTTGACCTCGCCAAGGCGCATGTCGTCGGCATGGGAATCGAGGGGTTTACCGCTGATCCGGCCGCTTTCCGCCAGCGACATCAGCTGCACAGCCCGTACATTATCTATTCGGGTCGCCGGGAGCCGTTAAAAGGAACGCCCATCCTGTTGGACTATCTGGATATCTTCCGGGAGCGAACCGGGGTGGATATGAAATTAGTCCTGACGGGAAGCGGCCCCTATGATCCACCGACCCGGTTGGCACCTCATATTCTGGACCTGGGCTTTGTCACCGAGCAGGAAAAGCATGAGGCCATGGCGGGGGCGGTCGCCTTCTGTCACGCCTCGGTTAACGAAAGCTTCAGTATCGTGATTCTCGAGTCCTGGCTGGCCGGCACACCGGTTCTGGTCCATGGGGCGGGCGCAGTCATGCCGGACCACTGCCGGAAATCAAATGGAGGCCTGTGGTTCAAGAACTATCCGGAATTCGAGGAAGCCCTCTCCCTGTTGTTAACCCGGCCCGCCCTGCGGGAGGCCATGGGAAAAGCGGGCCAACGCTATGTGCATGAAACCTATTCCTGGCCCTCGGTGGAAGCCAGGTTGATGGCGGCGCTGAGCTGACCCACCCCCTCCCCGGTTACGTGCCCGATACGCTGCTCAGGACTTCGCTGATGCGCAGAAGCGAACGCTGAATCGACTCCACTTCACGCCCGATCACTTCGAAACGCAGGGCATTTTCAGTGCGGCCGGTTTCCAGGGAATCTCGGCGTAACGTGATGGCTTTAATCTCTTCCTCCAGCTCCATGATCCGCTGTTGTGAGTTGGAGATCACTTCGCGCATATGGATCAGGCGAACCGCCTTGTCCGCATCCGAACTATCAATATCCGAGACATCCATGCCTTCAGGAATGGGGATCTCGATTTTATTATCGCAGTCAGGACATGCAATGGTCAGTCCGGCACCCCGACAGTCAATGGCGAGGCTTTTGCCGCAAAACGGGCAATCAAAAACAATATCAGAATCCCGGATATCGTTCGGGTCTTTGGGTTCCTTAGCTTTCGTCATAGTCATAGCCTCCTGATTTCCGTATGCCTACCACTTTCAACACCAGTAATCCATATAATTAAATTCAACCGGTTACGACCCTTCGCAGAAGGGTTACCAGCGCCTCGTATTTATAAGGTTTCTGAAGAAATCCGGAGGCGTTCCAGTCAGGAAACTTCATCGCCATGTTTTCCTCCATATAGCCGCTGCAGAGGATGATTTTGGCCGCTGGATCAATCTGCCGGATCCCGTCGAAGGCCTCTTTCCCATTCACGTCCGGCATGGTCAGATCCAGCATCACACAACGGATGCGATGCTGATGCTGCTTGAAAATCTCGATCGCCTCACTCCCATCCTGGGCTTCCAGGACAGAAAATCCGCTCCGCTCAAGCAGGCGATGCGCCAGGGCCCGGATCGTCGGCTCATCATCTGCCAGCAGAATCGTGCCTTCGCCTCGCCAGTTCAGTATATCCACATCAGGCGTGGGGTTCTGTTGGCCGCTGGCCCGCCGGCCGATTGGGAGGATAATCCGGAACTGCGTCCCCTTTCCTCGCTGACTGGTCACATCGATGGCTCCATTGTGACCTTTAATGATCCCCAGCACGGCCGCCAGTCCCAATCCGCGCCCGGTAAACTTGGTTGTAAAAAACGGATCAAAAACACGCTTTACCGTGGCGTCATCCATCCCGCAGCCGGAGTCAATCACATCCATAAAAACATATTTTCCCGTTTCCAATTCCTCTTTCAACCACAGGGCGGCGATCATCTGCTGATCATACTGGATCACCCCTGTACGGACGGTTATCTGCCCGCTTTCTTTGCCGATCGCTTCAGATGCATTGATGATGAGGTTCATCAGGACCTGTCGCATCTGAGTCAGATCCCCATCCACCGAGGGAATGCCCTGCTCGAGTTCATAGGTCATGTGAATTCGTTTTCCAAGTGACACTTTCAGCATGCTGGTCATATCCCGGACCATGTCATTCAGTTCAATGCCCTGGACCGTGGCATGGCCACGTCCGGAATAGATCAGCATCTGCCGGGCCAGTTCTGCGGCACGACAGGAGGCCTTGTCAATGTCCTGTAAATATTCATAAACAGGTGTCCCTTCCGGCGTTTCAAGCCTCGCCAGCTCAACATTCCCGAGGACTGCCATCAAAATGTTATTAAAATCATGAGCGATCCCCCCCGCCATCAGTCCGAGGCTTTCAAGTTTCTGCGACTGTTGCATCTTCTCCTGCAGATCGCGCTGCTCACGTTCCATGCGGAACCGTTCGGCGATCTCTTTGGACAGTTCTTCATTTTTACGGGATAGGGCCTCGGTTCGTTCGCGTACCCTGAGTTCCAACTCATCGTGGTCTTTTTGCTGGGCCGCTGCGGCCAGTTGGCGGGCATTATTGTTAAGGGTATGCACCACCTGGTCCGCCATTTCCGCGAGAAAGCGCATCTCGTCCGTCAGCCAGTTGCGACATCGGCTGGTCTGCACGGCTGTCAACCACCCCGTCAACCGGCCCGAGACCCTTAGCGGGGCCACCAAAACGGCGCGGACCTCCCGGCCCCACTCGTCTCTCATGACTCCGAAACGCTCATCCTTCTGGAAATTGGATGAGGGCGTGACGCGCCCGCTCTCCATGAGGTTAAGGAAGGGGGACCCTTCCGTAACGCAGGAAAATTGCCCTGAACTGTGCGTCCCTTTTCCGGCCAGATAGATATTCTCGGCCCGGAATTGCTCATGGTCCTTTCCCTTCAGCCAGAGCTCGACGCGCTCAACGTCAATCACCTCCGCAGTCACTTGCGTCACTGTCCGGGCCATCATGAAAATATTCCCATCTGCAACAAACGGGGAATTGGCAAGGCCCAGCAGGGCGGATTGCTGAAGCTGCATCCGCTGCCCGGTCGCGTGCTGGACCTGGGATTCCTCAATTTCCCGCTGCCACATCACCGCAAATAACAGGAGCAGCAGAATAGCCCCGCCTGTCAGAAGGAGCCTCAACAGGCGTGCGCGAGAGATATCGGACAACCATTGGCCCCCTGATGTATCAATGCCCAACACGGCAATGATGGCGCCCGTGCTGGCATCATGAATCGGCGCATAGCCCGAGATAAACATCCCCCAGGCATCATGATAGGGGGCGGACACAAGGGGCTTTCCGGCCTTGAAGACTTGCAGAATTTCCGGTGGCGCGTCGGCATATATTTCGCCAGGGACGGCATTGGACTTAGCCACCTCCGCATCGTATCGGTGCGGCTCAACGTCCAACAGGAATCGCAAGGTGTTCTCCCTTAATGCCATCAGGTAGACATAGCGGATGGCGGGGTCGGCTTCGCAAATCGTATCGCACTGCCGCTGCAAGTGGAGATAGGCCGGAGACCGCAGATCCGATAGGTTGCCGTTTAATTCCAGAACCTCCCGGGGATTAATAGCGGCAGCCCCACTGCGGGACAGGGACTGAAGGCGACGGGCATAGTCTTCGCGACATTGGTGGTCAGCGCGTTCGACTAAAATCCAACCCGAAACCATCACCAGACTGACGGACAGGATCGTCACCAACCGGACATAGCTGACCCGCCGGGTGAAATCAGCCTGATGGGTACGGAATCTCCACCGGTCGTAATCATACCAGATGGCCAGCACCATCAGGGCCGCCATCAGGCATCTCGCGAGCTGGACAGGGACCCCGGTTGCGTCCATGAACCAGTGTGAATTGATGTGATTGGCCGGCCAGAAATGGGCGGGAGGGCCAATCAAGCCCGTGCTCAAGGCATAGCCGGCCATCGTCAGGGAGGCGGCGATATGTTCAAGCCGCTGAACCGGCTCGTCATGACGTATCACCACTCCATTCTGCCAAAAAGCCAGGGCGGCCAACAGGCCTCCAGGCAAACCCAGACAGATACGGATCAGGGAAAGGAAGTCTTCCGGTGCAAACTGAACCCCATATATAATCACCGAAACGAAGGGAATATAAATCCAGATTCCGGCTTTCCATTTCCAGTGGAATATGACGCTCCGCCGGCCGAATTCAAAGAGGCAGAGGAAGGAGCCCGTCAAAACGGCGCCACGGAGAACCGGGAACCAGGCGGAAGCCCCTACGACCGGGAATAGCATCTCCAGCCATTCATACAGCCCGTGGATGATCCCGAACGCACATAAATACCGCCACTCAGGGCCGGCGCCTCGCCGCCGCGCCATCGAGCCGGCCATCATGGCGAGAAAAATAAACGTCATCCCGTAGATCAGGTAGACAAAGTCGAGATGTTCGGTCAGGAAAACTCTCACGCTGGACGCACGCTTTCTTAAAAGACCTGATGGCCAAGCTCGTCAACGCACCCTGTAACGTACCAACCCTACCCTTTTCCGGCCCTTATCCAAGCCTAAATCTCACTGGAGCGCGCGCTTGAGTTCCGCCAGATTCCGCTCCATGAGCGTAATGTAGGCATTGGTGGAGACCGGGCCGGACACCACAGGATCCAACGTGAAGATTTCCGCGCCCGTCTCGCGAGCGATCGAGGTGGCCACCTTGGCCGGATACTGGGGTTCAACAAAGAGGGTTTTCACGCCACTGGTCCTGATCAACTGAATCAGGGCGGCCATTTCAGCCGCAGAGGGAGAGGAACCGGGTTCGCGCTCGATCACCCCGGCGATCGTGAGATGGAATTCATACGCGAAATAAGGAAAGGCTTCGTGAAACGTAATGATCTTGTGCTGCCGGACAGAACGCAGGGTCGAATCCATCTCCCCTTTCAGCCTTTCCAGACGCCGGATATAAGCCGCGGCATTTTCCCCATACTGGGCCGCATGAACGGGATCCCAGCCGGCAAGGGCCTCCGCCATCCTGTGAACCTGCCGGATGTGAAGGGTCGGGCTGACCCAGACATGGGCATTCGTGACCCCGCCGGCTACCATCAAGTCTATTCCGGCGCTGGCATCAATAATTTTCAAGCCGGGCCGGTTGAGCGCACGGCACTCCAGAAAGGACTCCAGCCCCGCGCCGTTCACCACCAAGGCCTCCGCTTTGGAGAGGACGGCCATATCACGGGTGGTCAGTTGGTAATCGTGCAGACACCCCGCCTGCGAGTCGGCCAGGGAAACCACCCTGACCCCATCCACCCCGCCCGCGATATTCATCAGGGCGATGTACATGGGATAGAAGGTCGCCACGATGGTGCGCGGCGTCCGGGTGACCTCGGCCCCGCTTCCCGGCCGGAGCGCCAGGAGGATCAATACGACCACAATCCATTTCTTCTGCATGCCGCAGACTTTACCCTCAACAGGAATTGCTTGCCAAGTTATACCTTCATCACGACAATGACGCGTAAAGAGTTCATCATTCACAAAAGAGATAGGCATCCAATATGAGTGACAAAACATTTGTTCTCGATACCAACGTCCTGCTTCACAACCATACCTGTATCGAATCCTTCGCCGATAACACGGTCATCCTCCCCATGCCGGTCATTGAGGAACTGGACAAGTTCAAGAAGGAAACCAATGAACTCGGCCGCAATGCCCGCGGCGTCATCCGTCGCCTCGATGCCTTGCGCGAACGGGGCCGACTGGGCGAGGGCGTCAAAATGGAAAATGGCGGAATCCTCAGGATCATGGTCGCCCCGAGCCCCGCCAAGGACTCCGGGCTGGAGGATGAGATTCCCGACAACAAGATCATCCGGGTCGCCTACTGGCTTCACAAGCAGGGGGAGAAGGTCTTCTTTGTCTCCAAGGATATCAATGCCCGGATCAAGGCTGATGCGCTCGGCATTGAGGTGATGGATTTTGAAAAGGAGAAGATTAATTTTGAGGAACTGTTCTCCGGCTACCGGGAAGTGACCGTCAACCCCCGGGTGATCGATGAGTTTTACGCCAACCACAGCGTGGAAATCCCGGATCTCAACCTGCTCCCGAACGAGTTTGTGAATCTGATTTCCGAAGGTTCGGAACATCTCACCGCCCTGGGCCGGGCCGGCGGGAACGGCACCATTATCCCCATGAACTCGAAAATCGACAGCGTCTTCCACATCAAGCCCCGCAGTCGTGAACAGCGCATGGCCCTGGAACTGCTGATGGATGACTCCGTTCACCTGGTCACGCTGGTGGGCAAGGCCGGGACAGGGAAAACCCTGCTCGCCCTCGCCGCGGGCCTGGAAAAAACATTAACCCAGAAGCGCTATGACCGCATTCTGGTGACGCGCCCCATCATGCCCTTTGGCAAGGATATCGGGTACCTGCCGGGTCACAAGGAGGAGAAACTCGCGAATTGGATGATGCCGATTTTCGATAACCTGACCTACCTCATGCTTAAAACTGGCGCCAACGACCAGCACAAGAATACGGTTCGCGACCGGATTGACCACCTGATGCGGGACGAAATTATCGAACTGGAGGCGCTCACCTATATCCGGGGCCGCTCGATTCCCCGGCAATTCGTGATTGTGGATGAGGCGCAGAACCTGACACCGCATGAAGTCAAAACCATCATCAGTCGTTCCGGGGAAGGCACCAAGATGATCCTGACCGGTGACCCCTATCAAATCGACAATCCCTACCTGGATGCCAGCAGTAACGGGTTGGCCTACGCCGTGGAACGGATGAAGACCCAGTCGATCCACGGCCATGTAACCCTCACTAAAAGCGAGCGGAGCACCCTGGCGGCCATTGCCGCCAACCTGCTGTAAGATGAAATGTAACCAATGAACAAAACAGAATTAGAAGCCCTTTTCGCCACCCATTCCGACCGCTTTATCCAGGAGTGGCAGGCATTCCTCAGATTCCCGAGCGTCAGCATCAGCGAAAAACACCAGCCGGATTGCGCACACTGTGCCGATTGGTTGATGGCCCATCTGGCCGGCATGGGATTCAGCACCCGGCTGATCCCCACGGCCTCTCATCCGCTGGTCTTCGCGGAACGGGCCGGCGCCCCCGAGGCGCCCACCGTCCTGTTCTATGGACACTACGATGTGCAGCCGGAAGACCCGGTGGCACTCTGGAAAACGCCGCCCTTCGAGCCCACCCTGATCAAGGGGCGTGTCTATGCCCGCGGGGCCCAGGACAACAAGGGCCAGCTTTTCGCCGCACTCAAGGCCATCGAAATGCTGATCAGGAATGATGCACGTCACGGCACCATTAAGGTTCTGATTGAGGGTGACGAGGAGACTGGCAACATGCAGGTCCTCAAGGTGCTGGATCAGGTACGGACCTTGTTGAAAGCGGATCTCGTGATGGCGGCCGATACCAGTGCCGTCAGTTCCGGTGCCCCGACCATCACCATGGGGCTGCGAGGGATCGCACATATGACGCTCGTCGTGTCCGGGCCTCACCATGACCTGCATTCCGGGGTGCACGGGGGCCGCGTCCCCAACCCGGCGATCGGCCTCTGCAAATTAATCGCCTCACTGCATACCTCCGACGGACGTGTGGCCGTCGAGGGATTTTATGATGAGGTGGAGGCCCCTTCGGACGAAGAGCGGACACTGGCCAATGCCAACCCGCTTGACCCCGCATGGTACCAATCGGTCACCGGGCTTCCGCCCGTGGCCGGCGAACTGAATTTCACCCCGGTCGAGCGCACAGGCTTCCGCCCCGCCATCGACATCAACGGACTCCTTTCCGGATACGGGGGAGTGGGCAGCAAAACTATTATCCCCGCCAGCGCCATGGCAAAACTCTCCGCACGTCTGGTCCCCGGCCAGAAATCCGCCCGCATCCTTGAACTGATCACGGAGCATCTCCGCAGACACCTTCCGGCCGGCCTGAAATTGGAGATTACGGAACAGGGCATCGGCGGCCCCGCCTTCCGCGCGAACCTGTCGTCCCCCACCGTTCAACTGGCACGTCAGGTCCTGGGTGAGCTCTCCGACTTACCCACCGCCTTTCTCTGGGAAGGGGCGTCGGTGCCGATCCTCTCTTATCTGCCGCAAATCGCCGGCGGCGAGGCCATTCTCGTGGGATTCGGCAGCGAAGAAGACAACATCCACGCCCCGAATGAATCCTATTCCCTTGAGCAATTCCGGCAGGGATTCCTCTATACCGGGCTCTTCCTGTCCCGCCTGGGACAGTCGCGCCAGGCAAGGTAACCCCCTCATGAATCCCTTACGCTCCGGACGAATTTATGAACGGCAGGCCGAGGTGGTCTTGGCTTTGCTTGACGAGGCGCGGATCGCCGTGCAGGCAGGTCACCCCCTTGACGCCCTGCTGTCCCGCTTTTACCGTGAACATACTGAGTTCGGCTCCCGGGATCGGCGGCTCATTTCCGGTACCGCCTTCTCCTACTTCCGTTGGAAAGGCTGGCTAGACCGCATAGCGCCCGACATCAGGGTGGCGGCGGTTTTCGCCCACCTGCTGGACTCAACCGAACTCCATCCCGCCATGGCCGGGTTGGCCACCACGTGCGCCCTCTCGGAAGCCGTCATGAGCCCGATGGGTGCCATGACGCTGGAGGAAAAGGCGCAATCCCTGCGGGAAAAGACGGGGCATACACTGGATGCCAACCAACTGATTCCCGATTGGGCCGGGCCCCTGCTCCCCCTGCCGGACCCGCGCATCCTCAACGCCTTCCAACACTCGCCGCCCACCTGGCTGCGGGTAAAGCCGGATGCGCGAGCCGCCATGCTCGCCGCGCTGTCGGACTTGAAAGCCGAGCCCATGCCCCACCCTGTGATCCGTTCCGCCATTGCGGTTACCCGGGGCATCAATCTGCGTTCCCTCCCCCGCGCCATAAGGGATCAAGTGGATATCCAGGATCTGGCCTCACAAGTGACCACCCTGATCTGTCAACCCCAGCCCGGCCAACGTTGGTGGGACGCCTGCGCCGGATCCGGCGGTAAAACCCTGCATCTTGCCGAACTCGCCGGTCCTTCCGTCTCGATCCTCGCCACCGATATCCGGCCGACGATTCTGGAAAGCCTGGAGCGCCGACTGCAGGAAACGGGCACCCGAACCGTCACCGTGGCACAGTGGGATGGCTTGAAAGAGGCCCCGCCGCAGGAGCCCTTTGACGGCATTCTCCTGGATGCGCCCTGCTCAGGGATTGGAACGTGGCATCGCAATCCGGACGCCCGGTGGCGACTCACCGCGGCACGGGTGGCTGAACTGGCCGATATCCAGGGCCACTTGCTCAGGGCTTGCGCGTCCCGCGTGAAACAGGGGGGCGTGCTCGTCTATGCCACCTGCACCCTTACCCCGCTCGAAAATGACTCCATTGTCACGCAGTTTCTGGCGACCACCCCGGAATTTCAACTGGACCCCTTCACCAATCCGATGAACCGGATGCCCTGCCCCGGCAAACTCCAAATCATGCCCTGGGAAGGCCCCTGCAACGGCATGTTTGTCGCGAGATTGAAAAAAGAGCCGGTTACGTGAAGAATCAGCACGACCTGCGACTTATCGCTTTCATTGATGCTCAAGCCCTGCTATAGAGCTTGAGCATGAGCAACCCTATCACGCTATTAAATGTGGCGGCCGCCGCCGGAGTCTCGGAATCAACGGTCTCGCTGGTTATGAACGGAAAGGCCGCCAGCCGCCGGATCTCCCCTGCCACCCAGGCCCGTGTCCTTGCGGTGGCCCGACAGCTTGGCTACCAATCCGACCCGACCACCCGCCGTTTTGCACTTTGCAAGGGCAAGCCAACCCGGCCGACGGTTCCGCCGGCCGGGATCTCAAATGGAAAATCTCAGATGGCAGAGGGGGAAGGAAAAAAGAGCCGGCAGATTGGAATCCTGCTTTCCGTCGTCAGCCAATCTGATGTCATTGCCCTGATCCCCGGCCTTGAGACAGTTCTCGCGGCAGAGGGCTACACGCTGACGATCTTGATTACCCCTACCGACCCGACGGCGATCCGGGAGAGAGTGTCACGTTTGCTGACGGACCGCGTTTCCGGCATCCTCGCCTGCCCCAGCGTCTATGCCGCCGTCTCCGCGATCGTAGCGGGAACATGCCCTGTCATCGTCCTGTGGCAAGGGGCCGGTAAGGCGATGTTGTCAGGTCTTGGAATTCCAATGGAGGGCGCCGCTCCGTCGGCGCCGGTGTCGGCGGCAACGCCTGTCATTATCCCGGCTCAGCCCATGACTCCACCAAAGCCGGTGTCTATACCCGTGCCGACACCGGTTGTCTTGGCTACGCCTAATGACACGGCGCCGACAGAGCGGCGCCCTCCATTATTTCAAGAGCCAGAGCCTCCGGTGCTGGCGCCAATAACGGAAATTATTCCTCCCCCAGCAACTCAGCAACCCAGCAACCCAACAACTGAATCTCCCCCAGCCCCGGAAACTCAACAACTCGACAACTCAACAACCGACTCCGCACCGGTAGCTCAACTCACGAGGAAAGGCTCACACCGACAACTTGAGCTAAACCTAGGGCCCTGGCAAACTGCCGAAAGCGAATACGCCTGACTAATGCTCAAGCCGTGTTCACAGGCTTGAGCCATTTTCTTCTTGTAGCCATCCAAAATAATAACATCTAAGGTTGTGAAAATCCACGGCACGCTTAACGTCACGGAAACCTTCCTGGAGAACTAACACTAATTCCTTGTGAGTTGCGTCACGTTGCGACTCACCTGCCTCAAACACATTATGCAAATTTCGATCCGCCCATCCTTTATCTGATCGAGAATAAACTCGTCACCGCTCGCGGATGATTTTTGAATTATTTCGACACATTACCCCTGACCGGATCACCGTCACGGAAGACGCCCTGATTTTTGTTCAAGTTTCTTTTCTTCCGACTTCACTCGACGTTCCAGTTTTTTAATATCTTCTTCAGGGGGCAGTGCTTCAGGTTTTATACCCCGTTGGCCCAGCATTTGACGCACGCTGGTATTATTCTGGATATGTTCATGAGTGATCGCTGATTCCCCTTGCAGATCGGCCTGCTGCACATTGTGGTTCGTCATTTCGGTTGCCAGATTTTTCGCAGCGATGGTTAATGTCGGCAGGAAATCCGCCAGGGGGCGGGCGTCAATGATGCCGAATTTTTCTTTCATTGCCATAGTGGTATTTCCGCCAAATAACGCGGAGTCGCCTTTGGAACGTATACGCCCGAACCCCGCCTCATCTACGCCTCGCTCGAAAATATTATCCGAGAGGGCTTTCTCGGATGCTTTGAGTTTATTTCGGGCCTCCATGCGCCCTAGAAGACGGATACGCTCTTCAATCACTTCCTGTTTGCGGGTCTGAACTGCAAAATAACTTTGAGCGAATGCAATGGGCTCTTTTCTTGGATCGCCATTTTGTGCAATGAGGTAGCAGGCGTAACGCGTGAGCATGAAATCCTCGATCACCCGCCCGGCGCCACTACCAATAGGAACCATTTTCGTGACGCCACGAAAATGGTTTTTGGGATCAACCCCTGTAGTCTGGCACGACTCGATGGCTCGTTGAATTGCAGTGAGAAAGTTCTCCCAACGGGCATAGCCCAAAGGTTCCTGCAAGTCTCGTGCAAACCAGAACTCAACCTCCCCATCCTCTGGATGGTTTCGGACGAGTGCGTCAAAGTTTCGCTGCATTTGATGGATTATTTCAGTATTCATAATATCCTTTACCCACCAGTATATCCAATCCCGGCCGCCCCGGTCTATCTGCACAAGAACAATTTTTAATCAGCGAAACCGTGAGGACACTTCCCCGTATGGTTACTCACAACTTGACCTCCCCCTTCATCCGGAGCCAGTATTCGGTCACTTGGTTGGGATTCAGTCGTTTTCTGTTGAGCTGTCCGAAGGCGCCAGTATGCGCTTGGCACCAGATTCTGCTTACACCGATATCAAAGGGACTATCGATTGCGTCACCCACCTTTTTAACTTAGGATTGTCCCTGCGCCTCTCTCAACGCATTGAAGGTGACAAGGCCCAGGCAAATAAACAGTTCAAAAACAAGCAGCTGTTCCCTTTCCGGAAAAAGGCCACGCACCATGGGGCCAACCTTGTCCAGCGTGAATCGATCGGAATCGAAATCGGGGTGTAGCGCAGAGCGGCCTTTATCCTTTGCCCGCCGACAGACCTCTTTTACAAGAGATTGCCTCAGAACACGTTCTGACTCGCATCCCTGCGCGACTATGTCGCTGCCCGGCCACCCACCGTAAAGCATATCGTAATCGCCACTATCAAGGTATCGCCGTATTTGCTGGTCCGGGGTCATGGATAAGGAACATATAATTAAACGCACTTCAGCTCAACGTCCCTTTGCCTCACTACGAACTTCAAAGGCCCGCGTATACGTACGCGGGTCTTTGAGTTTGCGACGGGTGGCGGCCGGCGTCCCCGGCGGCCGATTAAGCGAAGCGCTAAGGGCGAATCGTTCGCCGAGACGGCGAACGCCACCTGAGCTTCGCGCGGAGTTTGGATTCTTAAACCTATCCGAGGAATCCCTATTGGCATGGCGCCGACAGAGCGGCGCCCTCCATTCAAGAACTAGCTCCGCCAGACCCTGTGCTCAAGCCCTATTTGCAAGCTTGAGCATCACTTCTAGCAACCTGCATTCCCCGGCGGTTAGAGGATCAGCATGCAATCGCCATAGCTGTAGAACCGGTATTGCTCTTTGACCGCTTCGGCATAGGCGTGACGGATCAGGTCGGTGCCGGCTAAGGCGCCCACCATCATGATCAGAGTGGATTTCGGAAGATGAAAATTGGTCAACATAGCATCCACCAGTTTGAATGGGTATGGCGGCGTGATGAAAATGCGGGTGCGTCCGCTGCCTGGGCTGATCTCTCCCACCGCGGTCGCCGCCGTCTCCAGCGTTCTGACGACGGTACTCCCCACCGCGACCACCCGCCCTTTACTGAGCTTGGCCTGCCTGATCGCCTGCGATAGTTCGGGGGTGACCTCATACCGCTCCGACTCCATCTGATGATCGGCAATCAACTCGGTTTTCACCGGCTTGAACGTCCCCATCCCCACATGCAGGGTCACCGTACCATGGGCCACGCCCTGCTGGTTCAGGCGCTGCAATAAGGACTCGGTAATGTGCAGCCCGGCAGTCGGCGCGGCCACCGCACCCGGCGCCCGGGCATACACGGTTTGATAATAGATCCGATCACTAGATAAGGTCGCCTGATCCGGCACCTTGGGCCGCTTGATGTAAGGTGGCAAGGGCGGAATGCCGACCTCTTCCAGAACGTCCAAAACGGAACCCTCACAGTGAAGCGAGACCATGATGCCCACGTCCCCGTCCCACTCCATGACTTCAGCGTGAATCCGGCCCTCCGCCATAATCAGGTGTGTCCCTGCAGCAGGACGTCGGGATGACCCGCACAGGGCATGCCATTGGCCATTTTTCATGTCTTCAAGCAGGAGGAGCTCGACCCGGCCGCCCGTTTTCTCCTTATGTCCATAAATCCGGGCAGGTATCACACGGGTATCATTGAGCACTAAGAGGTCATTGGCCTTCAGGAAGTCAGGCAGATCGCGCACCGTATGATGTGCCAGGGTTCCGGTGGCGCGGTTCACCACCATCATGCGGGCGGACTCACGATCCAGACGCGGCTCCTGGGCAATCAGTTCAGGGGGCAAAACAAAATCAAACTCGGAGGTCTTCAGGTTGGTATTCATCACTCTTTTCCCCAGCGTTCCCATGGCCGGCCAAATGACTGGTAATAACGGAGAACGGTCTTTACATAAGCCCGGGTCGTGGGATAGCTGATGACCTCGGTAAACGCCTGCGAGTTCGTATCCGTCAGCCGGTCCCAACGGACCGCATTGGAGCGGCCGGCATTATACTCGGCCAGTGCATAGGGAATGGGATCCGCCTCGGTATTCCAGCGCCGGAGCGCACGGCCCAGATACCAGGTCCCCGCCAGAATGTTGGTGCCGGGATCCATCAGGCTCTCCGGATCGAAGGCGGGCACCTTCTCCACTTTGGCCCATTCCCGTGCACTCCCCGGCATGATTTGCATGAATCCCAGTTCACCGGCTTTGCCGCGGCACAGGGGATTAAAGCGCGTCTCCCGCCAGATCACGGCCGCGATCAGCCGGGGGGGAACCTGATAACGGGCCGCGGCGGCATCAATCCACTCACGATGGCGGTAATAGCCCATCTCGTATCGATAGGCCAGAAAGCCGGCGGTGATCAGGCAAACCAGTAGCCCGGAAATGAGAAGAACGCCCTGGGTGGCCCGGGTCACTGCGCTCATCCGCCGAGGCTGCCGATATAACGTTCCGCCTCAAGCGCAGCCATACAGCCGGTCCCCGCCGCCGTAATCGCCTGCCGGTAATGGGCATCCTGCACATCGCCTGCGGCAAACACACCGGGAATATTCGTGACGGTATGCCGGGTGACCAGGTACCCCGTCTCGTTCATATCCAGGATCCCCTTGAAGGGCTTCGTATTGGGTTCATGGCCGATGGCCGCAAACATGGCCATCACAGGAATCTCGGTCACGGCGCCGGTCTTGAGGTTTTTCAAACGCAGCCCGGTCACCTCGTTACGTGACACATCCAACACTTCGTCCACCACGGAATCCCAGTGAATCTCGATTTTCGGATGGTTGATGACGCGGTCGGACATGATTTTCGAGGCACGGAATTCATGCCGCCGGTGGATCAACGACACCTTAGAGGCAAACCGCGTCAGGAACAACGCCTCTTCCATGGCCGTATCGCCCCCACCCACCACTGCAACGGGAACATCGCGGTACAGGGCACCATCGCAGGTCGCACACGCCGAGACCCCGCGCCCCATCAGCTTGGTTTCCGACTCGATCCCCAGATACATGGCCCGGGCTCCGGACGCGATCACCACCGTCAACGCCTCCAGCACCTTGCCATCCTCGAGCACCAGTTTCCGTGAGTTGCTGGTAAAATCCGCTTTCACCACTTCGCCGGAGATAAACCGTGCACCGAAACGTTCCGCCTGCTCCCGCATCTTCATGACCAGCGTGCTGCCATCAATCCCCTCGGGAAATCCGGGAAAGTTCTCCACATCGGTGGTGGTGGTCAACTGCCCGCCGGGCTGGATCCCTTCGATCACCACCGGCTTGAGATTGGCGCGCGCCATATAGATGGCGGTGGTCAGGCCGGCCGGGCCGGTTCCGATAATAATTACATTTTCCATAATCAGGTATACCGTAAGATTTCTTCAACGGTCGTATAGCCGTCGAGAATATTTTTAATTCCATCCTGCCGCAACGTGCGCATTCCCAGCTGAATCGCCTTGTCCCGGATCACCAGCGTGGGCTGCCGCTGATTGATCAATTCCCGGATCGGATCGGAAATGCTCAGGTACTCATAAATCCCTTTTCGCCCTTTGTACCCGGTATTGTTGCATTGACCGCAGCCGGTTCCGTAATAGAAATTCTGATCCCCCACATCCTGACGCGTCAGCCCCAACCGCTCCAGCATCTTGTCTTCCGGCTTAAAGGCCGTCTTGCAACTGTCGCAGACCTTACGCACCAGGCGCTGGCCGACGACCGCCTCCATGGTGGAGGAGATCAAATAGGGTTCCACTTCCATATCAATCAGACGGGTGACCGCGCCAGCGGCGTCATTTGTATGGAGGGTACTGAAAACCAGATGCCCGGTGAGGGAGGCATGAATGGCGATATGCGCCGTGGTCAGATCCCGGATTTCACCGATCATCAGCACATCGGGATCCTGACGCAGGAAGGCGCGCAACACCCGCTCGAAGGTATTGCCGATGGCATCATTGACGGGCACCTGAATGATCCCGTCGATCTCGTACTCAACGGGATCCTCCGCGGTCAGCAACTTCGATTCCGTGGTGTTCAAGCGTCGCAAGGCGGAATACAACGTGGTGGTCTTGCCGGATCCCGTGGGACCCGTCACCACGATAATACCGTTGGGCTTGTCCAGATCGAGCAACAGTTTTTTAAGGATGTCATCCGGCATCCCCAGGTTGTCGAGATCCAGCGACACGACGCCGCGATCCAGAACACGGAGCACCACGCTCTCACCAAACTGCGTGGGAAGGCAGGACACACGAAAATCGATCTGGCGCCCACCGATGGTCAATTGGATACGGCCATCCTGGGGCAGCCGCCGTTCCGCAATATTCAGGCCGGACATGACCTTCAACCGGGAAATCACGGGAAGTGCCAACCGTTTGGGGGGCGGCGCCATTTCATACAAGGCCCCGTCCACACGATACCTGATCTTGAATTCATTCTCAAAGGGCTCAAAATGGATATCCGAGGCCCGGTCCTGCACCGCCTGATACAACATCAGGTTCACAAACCGGATGACCGGGGCGGAGCCGGCCGCTTCCTCAATGCCCCGGGTATCCTCGGCGGTGGCATTCAGCTCAAGGTACTTGTCGGCCTGGTCAATTTCCGATTCAAGCGCGTTGAGCATGTCGCTGACCGAGGTGCTCTCATCCCCGTAGAGCTGGTTGACATGCGCCCGGATATCCTCCTCGCGCGCCATCACCAGGGAGATGTCCTTCGTCAGCACAAAGGAGAGTTCGTCCATGGTGGACGGACTCATCAGGTCACAGGTCGCCAAGGTCACGGAATTGATGCCCCGCTCGACAGGGACGACCATATACATCCGCGCCACACTGGCGGAGATGGAATGAACGACTTCCGGGGGGATATCGGTCGCCGCCAGGTTCACCACGCGGGTCCCCAGGCTTTCGGCAATCATCTTCAGGAGCGTGTCCTCGGGACACACATCCATATTGATGATGATATCCCGCACGGGCTTGCCGCTACGTTGATGCTCCTCGCTAATTTCCTGGAGCTGTTCGTTAGTCACCAGGCCATGTGACTCCAGCAGCTGAAGAATCAGTTCGTTGTGATGAACATCCGGCATAGGTCAATTACCTTTTCTTGTTCTTATGAGCCTCTTCCAGCTTCAACACGATGGACTCCGGGTCCTGGGACTTGGTGATCAGATCCTCATAGGTGATCCGTCCCGCCTGATACAGGGCCATCAGGTGCGCATCCAGGGTAATCATCCCCCACTTGGCGCCCGTCTGGATTTCCGAGGTGATACGATAGGTCTTGCCCTCCCGGATCAGGGATTGAATGGCAGGCGTGGAGATCATGATTTCAAACGCCGCCACCCGGCCCGGGGCGTCCGCCCGCACCATCAGCAACTGCGAAATCACCGCCACAAGTCCCGACGCCAGCTGGGTCCGGACCTGGGCCTGCTGCCCCATGGGAAAGGCATCCACAATCCGGTCGACCGTACGGGCCGCCCCCGTCGTGTGCAGGGTGGCGAAGACCAGATGACCGGTTTCCGCCGCCGTAATGGCCGCCATCATGGTTTCCAGATCGCGCATTTCACCGACCAGAATCACGTCCGGATCCTGACGCAGGGCCCGGCGCAGGGCCTCACCGAACGAGGGCACGTCGACCCCGATTTCACGCTGGGTGACGACGGACTTTTTGTGCGGATGATAATACTCGATGGGATCCTCAACCGTAATGATATGGAGGTCGCGCTCTTCATTGATGAGGTTCAACATGGACGCCAGCGTCGTGGTTTTGCCCGAGCCGGTGGGCCCGGTCACCAAAATCAACCCGCGGGGCCGGAAGATCAACTCCTTGACCTGGGGCGGCAACCCGATGCCGTCCAGCGACATCAGCTTGGTGGGGATCTGGCGCAGGACCATGCCGACGTTCCCCTTGGCCTTCAAGACGCTTACCCGGAAACGGGCGACGGTACCGAAGCCGAACCCGAAATCCGTGCCCCCACCCTCCCTGACGCGTTGCTGATGATCTTCCGAGGTGATGCTCTTCATGAAGCGCTCGGTATCCTCCGGCTTCAACACCGAGGCATCAATGGCCTGCATGCGGCCATGCAGACGGAGCACCGGCGGAACCCCCACCGTGAGGTGCAAGTCCGAGGCCCCTTCATCCACGACCAACTGGAGCAGTTCGCTCATCTCAATCTGGCTGCTATCAATCATTAGAGGGCATCTCCCATGGTGGCTCGCAACACTTCGTCCAAGGTCGTGGTTCCGATCACCACTTTCCGCAACCCGTCCTCACGCAAGGTCCGCATTCCCAGTTCGCGCGCTTTCTGCCGGATCTCGATCGAGGAAATTTTGCCGAAAATCATGCGCTGGATTTCATCATTGATGATGAGAATCTCGAAAATCCCCGCCCGGCCTGAATAGCCGGTCAGCGCGCACTTGTTACAGCCACGCCCGCGATACAGCTGGACCCCGGCAAACTGCTCGGCGGCGGCGCCAAGCAGCAGCAATTCGTTCGCCGTGGGTTTATGCTCCTCGCGACAATGCTCGCAGACCGTCCGGACCAGCCGCTGGGCGATAATGGCGCGCACGGAGGAGGCCACCAGGAACGGCTTCACGCCGATGTCCTGCAGTCGCGTAATGGCGCTCGGGGCATCGTTGGTATGTAGCGTACTGAACACCAGATGTCCGGTCAGCGCCGCTTCGGTCGCAATCCGGGCGGTTTCGTTATCCCGGATTTCACCGATCATCACGATATTCGGGGCCTGACGCAAAATCGAGCGGAGGGCGGAGGCGAACGTCAGCCCGATATCCTCCCTCACATGCACCTGGTTGATACCCGACATCTGATATTCAACCGGGTCCTCTACGGTGATGATTTTGCGGTCGGGCTTGTTGACGAAATTCAAACACGCATACAGCGTGGTGGTTTTGCCTGAGCCGGTCGGCCCCGTGACCAGGATGATGCCATCCGGCAACCCGATCAGGCGGGTAAAGGTCTCCTGGTCGTCCGCCAGGAATCCGAGTTTGGGCAGTCCGAGCGCCAGGTTCTGCTTGTCGAGAATACGCATGACGATACTCTCCCCATGCCCGGTGGGAACGGTGGAGACACGCAAATCCAGTTCACGGCCCTTAACGTTCACCTGGATACGGCCGTCCTGCGGAACCCGCTTTTCAGCAATCTTCATGTTCGCCATGATCTTGACACGGCTGATGATCGCCGCCTGCAGACGCTTGGGCGGACTGTCCACCTCCTGCATCACCCCGTCAATCCGGTACCGGACCCGGAAGCGTTTCTCCAGGGGTTCAAGATGGATATCAGACGCGCGGTTCCGGTGGGCTTCGTAGATGATCAGACTCACCAGCTTGATGATGGGCACATCGGACTCGGACACATCGACATCTTCGCGCAGATCCGCGCGGCCGGAACTCACCATGGCCACCGTGCCCTCGGTGAGCTGGTCAATCATGGTCTCCATCGAGGCTTCGGTCGCATAGAAACGGTCCAGCGCCACCGTGATTTCGGCCGGCAGGGCCACCACGCCCTCGATGTCGCATTTCAGCAGATAGCGCAGGCTGTCCAGGGTGTCGACTTCCAACGGATCCCCGATGGCCACCGTCAGCACCTTGTCATGCTTGGACACCGGCATGACCTTGTATTTGCGCGCAATCTCGACCGGCACGGCGGCAATGGCCTCGGGGGGAATGTGCAGGTTCACCAGGCTGATCATTTCCATGCCGAACCGGCTGGAAAGAACGGATAGAATTTCTTCAAAAGAGAGGACCTTGGTGCTGATGAAGGTATCCACCACGGTGCTATGCATCGGCATCTGCCGGCGAGCCGTCTCAACCTGCTCGTCAGTGATCAGGCCCTCTTCCTTAAGAACCTCCAGAACATATTCGTCGTTTGAGGTCAAATCACAATCCTCTCAGATCTAATTGGATGACGCACTGCACAACCCGGAAACACAGGACTCTACCACCATCCCGTGTACCGGTCAATTGGACAACTTCTTTTCCAGCAGACTCGCGGCCATCTGGGGGTTGGCTTTCCCCCTGCTCAGCTTCATGACCTGCCCCACCAGGAATTTCATCGCGGCCGCCTTGCCGTTCCGGAAATCTTCGACGGATTTGGGATTGTCCGCAATCGTCTGATCCACCACGGCCTCAATCGCCCCGGCATCACTGACCTGGGCCAGACCCCGGGCGGCGACAATCTGTCCCGCCAGCCCGCCGTGCTCCAGCATGATGGCAAACACCTCCCGGGCGGTATTGGAATTGATCACCTTGGCATCCGTCAGGTCAACCAGCTCCGCCAGCGCCGCCGGCGGGATGGCGAAGGCGTCAATGGAAATCCCCTTTTCAGTGAGCGTCCGGAGCACATCCGTCATCACCCAGTTCGACACCGCCTTGGGGTTGCGCGAGACCCGCGCGGCCGTTTCAAAGTAATCCCCCACGGCCTTGTCCGCCGCCAGCACCTGGGCGTCATAGTCGGGCAGCCCGAATTCGCTGACGAACTTTTCGCGGCGCTGGGCGGGCAACAAGGGGAGCGCGGCGGCCCAGCCGGCCACCAGCGAGTCAGGCAGGGCGATCGGCATCAGGTCGGGTTCCGGGAAATAGCGGTAGTCATGGGCATCCTCCTTGGTACGCATCGAAAACGTCTGCCCCTTGTCCACATCCCAGCGCCGGGTTTCCTGGCGGATGAGCCCGCCGCCGCGGACCTCCTCCTGTTGCCGTTCAATTTCATAATGGAGGGCGTTATAAATCCCCTTGAAGGAATTCATATTCTTGATTTCCACCTTGGTGCCGAAGGCCGCCTGTCCTTCGGGCCGGACGCTGACATTCACGTCGCACCGCATATTGCCCTCTTCCATATTGCAATCGCTGACCTCGGCATACACCAGGATCTGCCGCAACGTCTGGAGATACGCGAGGGCCTCATCCGGACTTTCCATATCGGGTTCCGAGACGATTTCCATGAGGGGGACCCCGGCCCGGTTGTAATCAATTCCGCTCCAGGTGGCATAATGCATGTTCTTCGCGACATCTTCCTCCTGGTGTATGCGCGTGATGCCGATCCGTTTGGCCTGGCCACCCACCACAATGTCCACCCCGCCGCCGAGGCAGAGCGGTTGGTCGCACTGGGTGATCTGGTAATTCTTGGGCATGTCGGGATAGAAATAGTTCTTCCGGTCGAACTTGCTGAAAGGATTGATGCGGCACCCCAGCATCAACCCGGAGATCACCGTCCAGCGGATGGCCTCGCGATTCATGACCGGCAGGCTCCCGGGATAGCCCATGCACACGGGGCAGACGTGCGTGTTGGGCGCGGCCCCGAAGTCGGTGCTGCAGGCGCAGAACATTTTTGATTTCGTCTTCAGCTGGACATGGACCTCCAGCCCGATGGTTACCCGGTAAGTTGTCATAATCGCCCCTGTGTTCCTGCGTTCTCCATGGCCACGGCCGAGCGCCGGGTCCGCCAATCGGTAGCCTGTTCAAAGGCATACCCCGTCCGCAGAATGGCCTCCTCGCCCAGCGCCGGGCCCATCACCTGAAGGCCCACGGGCAGCTGCCCGGCTGCCATGCCGCAGGGAACCGACAAGCCGCAAATCCCCGCCAGATTGACGGGCACCGTGAAGATATCCCCGAGATACATCTGTAGGGGGTCCGAGGTGTTCTGGCCAATCCGATAGGCCGGAGTGGGCGCCACCGGCGAGAGAATGACGGAGCACTGTTTGAACGCCGCCTCGAAATCGCGGCGGATCAGCGTGCGCACCTTCTGGGCGCGCAGATAAAAGGCATCATAGTAACCGCTGCTCAATACATAGGTCCCCAGAATAATCCGGCGTTTCACTTCCGGACCGAACCCTTCCGCCCGCGTTTTCTTATAGAGATCCAGGGGATCGGTCGCCCCTTGCGCCCGATAGCCGTAGCGCACGCCATCAAAGCGGGAGAGATTGGCGGACGCTTCCGCCGGCGCAATGATGTAGTAGGTATCCACAGCGACACGGGTATTCGGCAGGGAGACTTCCACCACCTTGGCCCCCAGGGTGCGGCACACCTCAATGGCCTCCTGAACACAGCGTTCCACCTCCGCATCAAGCCCTCCCACAAAATATTCCTTAGGCAGTCCGACCGTTACCCCTTTCAAATCCTTGGTCAGGGCGGCCTGATAGTCAGGAACCGCCGCCGGCAGGGTCGTGGAATCGGCTTCGTCCAGCCCCGCCATGATCTGCAACAGCAGAGCGGCATCGCGGACATCCTTGGTGATCGGCCCGATCTGGTCGAGGGACGAGGCATACGCCGTCAGTCCGTAACGGGAGATCCGGCCATAGGTCGGCTTCAGCCCGACGCACCCGCAAAAGGAGGCGGGCTGACGCACCGAGCCGCCCGTATCGGAGCCCAGGGCCGCCACACACTCATTGGCCGCCACCACCGCGGCGGAGCCGCCGCTCGAGCCGCCGGGGACACACTCCAGGTTCCACGGGTTACGGGTAATGCCATAGGCTGAGTTTTCCGTGGAGGAGCCCATCGCGAACTCGTCCATATTGGTGCGCCCGACAAACACCGCGCCCTCCGCCCGGAGCCGGGCAATGGCGGTGGCATCATAGGGCGACACGTATCCCTTCAGGATTTTCGAGCCACAGGTGCAGGGCTGGCCTTTGACGTTCAGGACATCTTTAACGGCGATCGGGACCCCCAACAGGCGTCCTTTCGCGCCCCGGGCACGGGCGGCATCCGCCGCACGGGCCTGTTCCAGGGCATCCGCCTCATCCAGCGTCAGGTAGCCATGGATCCGGCCATCGGTCCGGCGGATGGCCTCCAGCACGGAGTGCACGACCTCCTCCGACCGGCATTCGCCGCGCTCCAGGCGCTCGAGAACTTCATGAATCGTAAGGGTGTTCAGCATGGGGCTCACTCCACAATGGTTGGGACCATGACCAGTCCGGCGGATTGCTCAGGCGCGTTGTTCAAAATCACATCCCGGTCCAGCCCCGGCCGCACAACATCCTCCCGGAAGACATTCTGAATGGGCGTCGCATGCGCCATGGGCTCGACCGCATCCACGTTCAACGCGCGCAGCTGGTTGAAATGCTCGACGATATGATCCAGCTGGGATTGAAACTCCACCACTTCCCCATCCGTCAGGTTCAGGCGCGCCAGATTGGCGACATAACGGACATCCATCTTCTTCGCTGATTGTGCTTTATCGTCAGTCATAAGCAAATTTACGCTCCAGGCCCTTTTGGCTCAAAAGCCTGCATTCTCCAAAACATCACTAGCCCTGTCAACAGCCGTGCTTGAAAAAATGGAGGCAAATGCTGACCGGAGGCCGCATGCCACTACCGTAGCGCTTATACTTAGACACACAGCCGGACGAGAAAGATTTACCACGGAGACGCGGAGATTTGGAGAGAGCCGGAAATGCAAATGTGGCGTTTATTTCGTCCCCATGAGTACATGTGGCCGAAATAAACGCCACGGTTTCCTTGAGGAATACAGGAGTGCTTTTCGATGCCTCAAATAACTCACCGCAGGCAAGCTCACGGCACGGCAGGTCATCTTTAATTCCTCTTCCTAAGTGATATTTCTCCAGAAAACCGGCGCGGGATTTTTAATTTCGGTACTCCGGAATTACAAATGCCGCGCCATTATATTTGTATTCTCTCTCTAAAATCTCCGCGTCTCCGTGGTAAAATCCTATATCCTCACCGGGTTTTAGAAGCGCCTGCCCTGATCCGGTGCGAACAACCCCTTGACTCTTTAGGGATCTGCCGCAATAAATGGGGCGATGAATGCCAAACCAGTCATTGCGTTGACGATGGGCGACCCTGCCGGCGTAGGCCCCGAACTCTGCCTGCGCATGCTCGCTGACCCCGCAGTGCTGGCATGTTCCACCCCGGTCATTTTCGGCGATGTCAGGTTGCTGCGCCGGGTGGCCTCCGCCACGGGGCTTCCGCTCCCCGGTAGCGCAGCCCTTCGCGACCTTCCCTGCGACGGCTTGGATGCCGTCATCCCCGGCACCCTTTCTTCCGCGTGTGGCGCGGCGGCATTCCGCTTTATTGAGACGGCCATTCAAGAAGCCATGGCCGGCCAAGTCCAGGCCATCGTCACCGCCCCGATCAATAAGCAAGCCCTTCATCTGGCCGGTGTCCCCTACCCCGGCCACACGGAAATGCTGACCCGCCTGACCGGTGCCAGCCGCAGTTGTATGATGCTCAGCTCCGAAGCCATCACCACCAGTCTGGTGACCACCCACACCTCCCTGGCCTCGGTCCCGGGCAAGTTGAGTATTTCCGCCATTCTTGACACCATTCAGCTTACGGCTGAAACCATGCGGCGGTTACGCCGACATGAACCCCGCCTGCTCGTCTGCGCCCTCAACCCCCACGCCGGCGAACACGGCCTCTTCGGGGATGAAGAGGCGCGTTTCATCGAGCCCGCGGTTGCTCAAGCCCTGCTACAAGGCTTGAGCATTGAAGGACCGATCCCACCGGACACCGCGTTTTTACCCGACCGGCTCGCCCGCACGACGGCGCATATCTGCATGTATCATGACCAGGGGCTGATTCCCTTCAAGATGCTGGCCTTTGAGACCGGCGTCAATATCACCCTCGGCCTGCCGATTACCCGCACCTCACCCGACCATG
The DNA here is from genome assembly GCA_037128595.1 of bacterium. NCBI lineage: Bacteria > bacterium. The sequence goes on along the minus strand of JBAXWB010000004.1, from coordinate 85,006 downwards.
GCACCGCCTTTGATATCGCCTGGACAGGCAAAGCCAATCCGGCCAGTATGCGCCAAGCCGTTTTGTATGCAGTTAAATTAGCCAGTTAAGAAGGAGATCCTATGAAAGTCGTTGCATTTAATGGAAGTCCGCGTCCGGACGGAAACACCGCGCTCCTGATCAAGCAGGCCTTTACAGTCCTCCAACAGGAAGGGATCGAGACCGAACTCATTCAGGTGGGGGGCCATCTCCTTCATGGCTGCGTGGCCTGTTACCAATGCGGGATTAATAAAAATGGACGCTGTGTGCAGGAGGATCCGGTCAATGAATGGATTGAATCCATGCGGGAGGCCGACGGCATTATCCTCGCCTCGCCGACCTATTTCGCGGATGTCACCTCGGAGCTCAAGGCCCTGATTGACCGGGCCGGCTTTGTGGCGCGGGCCAACGGAGGGCTCCTGAAGCGCAAGGTGGGCGCAGCCGTGGTAGCGGCCCGCCGGGCGGGCGGTATCCATGTATTCGACACCATCAACCATTTTTTCCTCATCCAGGAAATGGTCGTGCCCGGCTCCTGCTACTGGAATATGGGATTTGGCCGCGACAAAGGCGAAGTCTCCCACGACGAGGAAGGGCTCAAAACCATGACGATTCTCGGCGAGAACATGGCCTGGCTCTTGAAGAAAACGCGCTGATGATACGCGAAACAGGTTGTGTGGGAGGGGACCTCAGCAATGGGGCTCTCTATCCCGAAGGCAATTGATTTAATTCAGTTTTGACGGATCAAACAATCTGGAGCTGTGATATACCGTAAGAATTTCTACGCAATACCCGCGCAACCTATAGACAATTCGGTAATTGCCGAGAATGACTTCACGAATGTCTGGATTGGTCACTTCGGGCACTACTCTTCCGATCTTCGGAAAAATCGAAATCCGACCAACAACATCCAATATATCGGTGGCGAAGAGGCAGGCGTACTCCGGCGAGTCATGGGCAATGAACTCAGTGATGGCTTGCAGATCATCTGAAGCCTGCTCAGTCCACTTCACCTCAGCCATTTAGCCATCTTCTCCCTGACCTGGCCATGGGTAATGGTTTTCCCGGCATCCGCTTGTTGGATGCCGCGCTCGACCTTTGCCATGAATAACAACCGTTCCATGACATCCTCAATCGAACTGTCTTCAGGGAGATCCTGCACAGCGTGAAGTACTCTGTCTTTAGTTGTCATGGTTAAATACTAGCATTTAGGTTAAATTCCGCAATAACATCTCTGCGCCAACGGCTACGTGTTATATCGTAAACTATTTCAACTATTTCCCTATCACTGGGTGTTTTCCTCCGAATTCATCAACCGCTTTTTGTGCCATAGCGCGCAGGAAGGCCGCGTCATGGCTTCCGATGGCATCGGGAACGTAAGTGATTTGCGAAGTATTCCGCCCGTAAAGGAATGCAAACCAAACACATGCCTGCAGATACTGGCCGCGCAGATTCAAATGGATCGTATCGCGCCAGATCTCCAGTTCGGTGGTCTCGCGGTTCTTGTGATAGCCCATGGCTCCAACGACGTCGCCCGCCTGACTCGGCAGATCTGGCCAGCGAAGGGTCTTAAGTACCGCCGGGTCATACGGGACAAAGTTGTACCCCTGATGAATCCGGGTCAATTGGACTGCATAGCCGGAGGGGATAATTCGGAGATCACCGAGTTCGCGGGAGAGTTTGCGGTACGCCTGGGTCAGGCGCTCATACATGCCGTCCTGGCCGATCCCCCACTCTCCCCCTTCGGGCAGGCGCGGATCGTCGGCACGGTAGGCCCAGGTCTGCTGGATTACGATCTCTGCCTGCGGAGCGAACTTCCTGACATAAGCGCAGAGATTGCCGGCAAACGGCTGATAGGTTTCCGGCCGCCAGCTGGCGTGACTCGCCTGCTGGATGGTGACGATGTCCCACGGTTTCTGCGCAAGAATCTCACGGAGTTTGGACCGGCGGTCATGGTACATCCGGCAGTTGGGATCCCGCTCCTCGTCCTCGACGTAGCCCCAGTGGCGGTGGAGTTCGCAGCCACCATGGTTGGCGCCCTCGAACTGGAGCCAGCATCCGGCTGACTCGACAATAGGCTGCCAGTAGGTGCGCAAACTGTCCGTGAAACTGTTTCCGATCGTCAACACTCTCAACCGGTCAGGGGCGATATTCATGTTACACATCATTTCCTATTTGAATTTCTTTCCGCCGCAGGCGCTATCAATGCATTTATATTGCCCACCTCTTCTTTAGCGGATATAACGTAGCACATCTGAAGATACATCTGAAAGGAACATCATTATGAGCAAAGCCGTATTAATTCTTCTGGCCGTTGTGGCCGTCATCGTCTTCATGTTGATCAGCATTTACAACAAGCTGGTGGCGCTCCGGAATCTTTTCAAAAATTCGTTTGCGCAAATTGACGTGCAATTGAAGCGGCGCTACGACCTGATCCCCAACCTCGTGGAAACCGCCAAGGGGTATCTCAAGCACGAACGCGGAACCCTGGAAGCCGTCATCACCGCCCGTAATCAGGCTTATTCCGCCAGCCAGAAAGCGGCGGCCAATCCGGCCGATGCCGCCGCCATGCAGGGGTTGATGCAGGCCGAAGGCCAGATGGCGGGTGTGCTGGGTCGTTTGATGGCCATTTCCGAAGCCTATCCCGATCTGAAGGCCAATCAGACCATGCAGCAGTTGATGGAGGAATTGACCTCCACCGAAAACAAAATCTCCTTTGCGCGTCAGGCCTATAATGATGCCGTCATGATGTATAACAATGCGCGCGAAACCTTCCCCAATGTCCTGATCGCCAACTCCTTCGGCTTCACCGCCGCCCAGTTGTTTGAGATCCAGGTCCCCGCAGAACGCGAAGCGACGAAGGTGCAGTTCTAGTCATTAATGACCACCGATCCGATTTGCGGGATGACGGTTGATGAAGCCACCGCCCTTTCCGGCGAAAAGGACGGCAAGGTCTGGTATTTCTGTCATGATTCCTGTCGCCGGAAATTCCTCGGCCTTCCGCCGGCCCCTCCCTCCGGCAAGCCCCCTGCGACCGCCTACTTCTGTCCGATGTGCGAAGGGATTGAAAGCGAGGTCCCGGCCACCTGCCCGAAATGCGGCATGGCCCTGGAAAGCAGCGGGCTCGCCGCCTCGGAGGATACCGCTGAATTCGATGACATGATGCGACGGCTTAAATGGGGCCTCTGCTTCGGCCTCCCGTTGCTGTTCCTCTCCATGGGCCCGATGCTCGTTCCCTCGCTGCACTCGCTGCTTGCGCCGGACCTGTCCCGCTGGGGGGAACTCCTGCTGGCGCTGCCGGTCGTCCTCTGGTGCGGCCGCCCCTTCTTTCAACGGGCCTGGCTGTCACTGCGCACCCGGAACCTCAACATGTTCACCCTCATCGGCCTGGGGACCGGCGCGGCGTTTTCGTTCAGCCTGCTGGCGATGCTCGGCCCGGGTTTTTTCCCGGACTCGTTCCGGCACCATGGGGTCATCCCGGTCTATTTTGAAGCCGCCTCCACCATTATCCTCCTCGTCTTATTGGGACAGGTCATGGAACTGGGCGCCCGCCGGAAAACTGGCACAGCCATCCGGGAACTGCTGAAGCTCGCCCCCACCTCCGCCTGGCGGGTCCAGGATGGAACTGAACAGGAAATCCCCCTGAGCGACGTGCACCCGGGCGATCTCCTGCGCGTCCGCCCCGGCGGCAAGATCCCGGTGGACGGTGAAATCACGGAAGGCCAGGGTGCCATTGACGCCTCCCTGTTGACTGGCGAATCCGATATCCTGGAGGCCGGACCCGGCACGCCCGTGGCCGCCGGCACCCTCAATCGGGCCGGTGCCTTTCTGATGCGCACGCAGAAGGTCGGAGCGGACACCCTGTTCGCCCGGATCGTTCAGCGCGTGGCGGAGGCTCAACGCAGCCGGGCCCCCATCCAGCAGCTCGCCGATCGCGTCGCCGCCATGTTCGTGCCCCTCGTAGGCGTGGCGGCCATCGGCACATTCGTGATCTGGGCCTGGGTTGGCCCGGAACCGCGTCTCGTCTTTGCCCTGATCAGCGCCGTCTCCGTACTGATCATCGCCTGTCCCTGCGCCATGGGGCTGGCCACCCCCATGGCCGTTATGGTCGGCATCGGCCGCGGCGCCCGCGCCGGAATCCTGATCCGCGATGCCGCGGTTCTCGAACAGTTGCATTCGGTCGATACCATCGTGGTGGATAAAACAGGCACCTTGACCGAAGGTAGACCCGTCGTGGTGAACTTCTCACCGGCGGATCCCCGGCTGATTCAACTGGTCGCGTCCGTGGAACACCTCAGCGAGCATCCCATTGGCCAGGCGATTGTGCGTTACGCCCACATTGACCTCCTGCCCGTAGAACACTTTCAATCCATCGCCGGCGGCGGAGTGTCGGGGATCGTCGCAGGCCAACACGTGGTCATTGAAAAAGCAATGCCCGGGGAACGGGATTCTCTTGATGAAGCTCAGCACCATACTCGCGTGGTCATTAAACTCAACGGAGCGGTCGCCGGACAGATTTCCCTGACCGATCAGATCCGGGCAACCACGCCCGCCGCCATCCAAGCCCTCCATCGCATGGGACTGCAGGTCATCATGCTCACTGGGGATAGTCAGCAGGCCGCCGACAGCGTAGCCCGCGAGTTGGGGATTGATCAGGTGCATGCCGGGATAACCCCCGCCGGGAAATACGACTTCATTAAAACGCTGAAAGCCACGGGACGCACAGTGGCCATGGCTGGTGATGGCATCAACGATACCCCCGCCCTGGCCCTGGCCGACGTGGGCATCGCCATGGGAACGGGTACGGATGTCGCCATGGAAACCGCCGGAGTGGTTCTGGTCAAGGGGGATCTTCAGGGAATCGTGCGGGCCATTCGGCTCAGCCGGGCGGTGATGACGAATATCCGCCAGAACCTTTTCTGGGCCTTTGCCTATAACCTCATGGGCGTCCCCATTGCCGCAGGCATCCTCTACCCCTGGACCGGAATGCTCCTGAATCCCATGGTTGCAGCCGTCGCCATGAGCTTCAGCTCCGTTACGGTTATCGCCAATGCCCTGCGCCTCCGGGGCTGCCGTTTATAATGTCTCAACACTGCGTCATTTCGCAGTTATGAGACATTGTTCACTTATTTGACACACTTTTAGTCGATCCCCTTCTTTCCTGTTTCTCAATAATGAAGCCTATTGTAGACAAATATAGGTCTATTTCGAAAAATGGCACAGTAAACGCTACATAGCCACCGAAAGTATTCAAGGAGTCTATGAGCACTGAAACAAATTTTAAAATCGCCATACCTGACCCCCGCAAATCAACCGCTACGGCGATTATCGTTTTCGCCCTGACCGTGCTTCCGCCCCGTCGGAGTCATGCCGAGGATTCAGTGGATGCCAAGTTCATGTATTATCAGGAGGATAAGGATCGCATCAAGGTCCTGGCTCCTGAAATCTCGGTGCAGCAGGAAACCGATACGGGCTGGATCATCAAATTGGATGGGATCTACAACTCCATTTCAGGGGCTACTCCCACTGGCGCGCCCCCTACTGCCCCCGCTCCCGTGAATACCGTTCGTTCGGCACCAACCGCCTCCTCCAGCAGCCCCACGCCCACCGCCCCAACCGTGACGACTGGGGGAGGAAATGATCGCACGCCGGAAGGCGAAGATGATGCCTTACTCCTAAGACGCAGCAACTTCCCGGCAGCCCGTTACTCGGCTGTCACGGCGGCGACCCCCGCGCCCGCGCCCACCCCTGCCCCTGCGCCATCCGGGACCACAACAGCCACCCCCGCCCCCTCCAGCACACCAGCCAGCAGCGGGGCCTCATCATCATCAACGACTCAGCAAGCGGCGCAACCGGCCAGCAGTTCCCGGATCCCCCTGGCGGATTTTGAAGATACCCGATGGGCCTTCAATATCGGGCTTTCCAAACGGGTCGGCGACCATACACCGGGCGTTCAGGCCTCCTATAGCCAGGAGTCGGATTACCTCTCGACCGGGCTCAGTCTTCAGGACGCCATTGAGTTCAATAAGAAAAACACCATCCTGGCGGTGGGGGGCGCCTATACCCATGACTCGCTGACCCCGGCCAACGGACGCCCCAGCGAGGCCAAGGATTCCATTGATGCCCTGCTGGGCATTTCACAGGTGCTGACCAAGACCACGGTGCTCACCGCCAACTTCACCCACGGGCAGGTCTCGGGGTTCATCAGTGATCCCTATAAACTCTCGGAAGTGAATGGACAGTTGGTCTATGAGAACCGGCCGGACAGCAAAACCAAGGAGATTCTCTATGTCGGCCTGCAGCAATTCATCACCCCGCTTGACGCCAGCATCGACCTTGGTGTGCGATACTATACGGATTCCTTTGGGATCAATGCAGAAACGTTTTCGCTGGCCTGGTTCCAAAAAGTCACCCCGGGCTTTATCATCAGCCCCATCGTGCGTTACTACACGCAAACGGCGGCGGACTTCTATGATGTGCGGTTCAGCGGCACCCCTGAATTTTACAGTTCGGATTACCGCGTTTCAGACCTGACCTCCATTTCCTATGGCGTTAAATTCATCTGGATGCCATCGGCCAAACTCACACTGGATGCCGGGGTGGAGCGTTATGAAATGTCCGGGAATGACGGCAAGACGGATCCGGAAATGTATCCCACCGCCCTGCTGTTCCTGGTGGGCGCGCATATGTCATTTTAAGGCAGGATTTTTATATGTCAGCCAGCGACTATACCAAACATACGTTTAACGCGATGGGCACGGTCTGCCAGCTTCAGTTCCAAACTGATTCGACGGCAGCGAGCAACGCGTTTATCACCCAAGTGACCAGCTGGGTTTCGGGCTTTGAGGCGAAATTCTCGCGCTTCCGGCCCGATAGCCTGATCGCACGGATCAATGCCGCCGCCGGGCTGGGCGCCGTGGATCTGGATGAGGAGTCCGAAAGCCTGTTTGCGCTCTGTGACTGGTTCCACTGGTCGACCCACGGTGTATTTGATCCCGCCGCCCTGCCTCTGATCTCTCTCTGGGATTACCATCTTCCGCATACCACCCTACCCGACGAGGCCGCGGTCCACTCCGCCCTCGCCCTCTGCGGCTGGAAGAAAATCCAGCGGCAGAAGGGATCATTCGCCCTGCCGGAAAAAGGGATGGGCATTGATGTCGGGGGGATCGGCAAGGAATACGCCGTCGACCGGGTATTCGAAATGGCGAATCAGGCCGGGATCCAGAATGTGCTGGTGAATTTCGGGCATGACCTGCGGGTTCAGGGCGAGCCGCCGGAGACAGGGCCCTGGCGCATCGGGTTGGAGGACCCCAATGACCCCGGCCGGTGCTGGGGGGGCGTGGTCATCCGGAACCGGGCGGTCACCACCTCGGGCAATTACGCGCGCAAGGTCACCATCAACGGCGAGACCTTTGGCCACATTCTAGACCCCCGCTCCGGACGCCCCGTGAATAACGGGTGTCAATCGGTCAGCGTGATTGCACCCACCTGCACCGAAGCCGGCATCTTGTCCACCACCGCCTTCATTCTGGGCGGGGCGGCGGGCCAACCCTTTCTCGACAGTTACTACCAGGTCGAGGGCTGCGTAAATGAACAGAAAAGACAATACTTAACCAGGAGATTCCATGAATACCTCATCCGCGATTAGAACACTCACCACGCTGGCCACCCTCGTCGTTCTCGCCATCGGCCTCACCGCCCAGGCGGGCTGGAAAGCCGGGTCTTCCCTGCCCGACCTGTCTCAATTCAAGTTGGAGGGGACGGTCCCCGCAGACTTGAAGGCGAAAGTGGTGCTGATCGACTTCTGGGCCTCCTGGTGCGGCCCCTGCAAGGCCTCATTCCCCGTTCTGGACAGCCTGCAAAAAGACTACGGGTCCCGGGGTCTGGTGATCATTGCCATTAATCAGGATCAGACGAGCGCGCTGATGAAGTCTTTTCTTGAAACGCATCCCGCCACCTTTCTCGCCCTGCGCGATGCGGGCAATCTCCTGGTGGCGGCGGCCGACGTGCAGTCGATGCCGTCGTCCTTCCTGTTTGACCGCTCCGGCAAAATCCGGTTTCTCCACACCGGCTTTCACGGCGAGAAAACCACGACTCAATACAGGGAAGAAATTGAACGGCTGCTGGATGAAAAGGACGGGCTCAAGAAATGAAACAACGCTTACTCATACTCGGACTGATGACGATGGGGCTGTTCTCACTGACCGGTTGCGGCACGGTTCAACCCTGGGAGCGGGGGACCCTGTCGGACTACACCATGCGCCCGGACCGGGATCCCCTGACGGATTCCATGCGGGAGCATGTCTACTTCACCCGTGAATCCGCGGCCGGCGGGCGCGGCGTGGGCGGCGGCGGGTGCGGTTGCAACTAACCCCGTATTGACTCGACACATGGGGGCCCACCCGCCATAATGCGGCCCATGCAACCACAAGAATTTATTGTCCGTCCGGATCAAGCCGGAATGCCGCTTCAGGATTTTCTGGCCCAGCGTCTGACCTTGTCCCGGAACAAGGCCAAAGGCCTTCTGGATGAGCGGCTGGTATTTGTCAATGGGCGCCGCATCTGGATGACCCACCATGAAGTCCGCCGGGGCGATAAGATCGAGGTGATGGTCCCCTCCAAGCAGGCGGCCAAAAAGGCCAAACCGCTGGTCATCCTCTATCAGGACACCGAATACATCATTGTCAACAAACCGACCGGCCGCCTCTCGAACGGACCGGATAGCCTGGAATCGGATCTTCAGACGCTGTTGAAGATGCCGCGCCTGCAGGCCGTACACCGGCTCGATCGCGACACCTCCGGCTGCATTCTGATCGCCAAGTCAAAAGAAGCATTTGATAAAGCCGTGGATTTGTTCAAGAAGCAGGAGATCTCCAAGGTCTACCACCTGCTGGTGATGGGCGAGATCAAGGACCGCGAACGCCGCATTGATTACCCCCTCGAAAATGAGCCGGCCGTCACAAAGCTTTATCATGTCTCCAGCAATCCCCTGGCCAGCCATCTCAAGGCCTCGATTGAAACGGGGCGGACCCATCAAATCCGCAAGCACCTGGCCTACATCGGGCATCCGGTGCTGGGCGACAAAATCTATGCCGTCCGCGGGGCCATTCCGGAAGACCTCCGCATGATCGACCGGCAGATGCTGCATGCCATGAGCCTCCGGTTCAACTCGCCCTACAATAACCGCTCCATCCGGGTCGAAGCGCCGCTCCCGAAGGACTTCACCCTCTGGATGAAGCGCCTGGGCTTGCGATAAGGAACACTCTTCTCGTCCACAGGATGAATATTTCACCACCCGCTTCGCTTGAGACACGGAGACACAGAGAATTCAAATGTGGCGTTTATTTCGCCCATGGGAGTACCCATGACCAAAATAAACGCCACGGTTTCTTGAAGGAATACGTAGAGCAGAAAAAGTTATTAATACCCCCTCCTCTTTCTCATGGTATTGCTCCAAGGAACCGTTGCGGGATTTTTAATTCGGGTACTCCGGAATTACAAATCCCGCAACATTCTCTTCTTGCTCGCCGGCATTCTCTGTGTCTCCGTGTCTCAAGCGAAGCGGGTGGTAAAATCCCTCTTTTCCTCTTGTTGGTGTTGGGGGTCATGCTCACGGGTTGTAGTCCAGCCGGGAACACGCCGATGGATCCCCTGCGCGCCACCACGGTGGCGGAGGCCGTGGCGCAATCCAATACGGTTCAAACCCTGGATTTGTTCTACCGCCGGCTCCATGGATTCCCACCGGAAATCCTCACGCTCAAGAACCTGCAACAGCTCAATCTGCGCACCTGCACCCTCGGACGGGTGCCGGATGAACTGGCCACCCTCTCGCAGTTGACCCGGCTGGATTTAGGCCAGACCGGCCTGACCAACCTCTCCCCGGCCGTAGGACAACTCACCCGGCTAACCCATCTCTGGCTCAACGATAACCCGCTCCCCGCCCTGCCCCGCGAAATCGGGACCTTATCCCAGCTCCAATATCTGAACGCGGATCGCACCCAACTGACCGAGCTCCCGCAGGAGCTCGGCTCCCTCCCGAATCTGAAATGGTTGAGACTCAATCACAACCAGCTCACCGCCCTGCCGGCGGAGATGAGCGGACTGGCGAAAAATCTCAAAGTGCTCTATCTTATCGGCAACCCGATTCCAGAGCAGGAACAGAAGCGGATCCGGAGCTGCCTGCCAGGATGTAACGTGATCTTTCGCGCCGGGCCGTCAGGTGAAAAATAACAGCAGGAGGGAAACGTATGAAAACAGCAAAACTTCGACTTGGAGTGAATATCGACCATGTGGCCACCCTGCGTCAGGTCCGCGGCACCAGCTATCCCGATCTCGTGCAAGCCGCCCGGGTCTGCGAAGTGGCCGGTGCCACAGGCATCACCGTTCATCTGAGGGAAGACCGCCGCCATATCCAGGACCGCGATGTCTTTGCCCTGCGCAAGAGCATTAAAACCCGTTTGAATCTGGAAATGGCCAATCACCCCGACATTGTCGCCGTGGCGCTGAAAGTCAAACCCGATGAGGTCTGCCTGGTGCCGGAACGACGCCAGGAACTGACCACGGAGGGCGGGTTGGATGTGGCCGGCCAGGCCCGTCGCCTGCGACCCACGATTCAGCGGCTGTCGGACGCCGGCATTGAGGTGAGTTTGTTCATCGCCCCGGATCCCCGGCAGATCGAGGCCACCGCCCGGCTGGGGGCACCTGTAATCGAGTTGCATACCGGCACCTATTGCGATCTCAAGGGCGCGGCCGCCCGGCAGGAACTTAAACGGCTCTGCGAAGGGGCACGACTGGCCCACCAGCTCGGCCTGATCGTCAATGCCGGACACGGAATCAACACGGCCAATACCCACGGCATTCTGGACATCCCGTTCCTCAACACCTTGAACATCGGACACAGCATCATCTGCCAAGCCGTATTCACCGGACTTAATCGTGCGGTGCGGGAGATGTTGGAGGCCATGCGCCCCTACCGTGGAGGCCGGGCCTAATGGCAGAATCCGTCATCGGCACCGGCGTGGATCTGGTGGAAAACGAACGCCTGCACGTTCTGCTGGAAAAGTGGGGCGACCGGTTCAAGTCACGGGTATATCTGCCCACCGAGCAGGCCTACTGTGAAAGCAAGGCCCAGCCCTGGCTTTATTATGCCGGACGGTTTGCCGTCAAGGAGGCTGTCTCGAAAGCATTTGGAACCGGCATTGGAACGGAGCTCGGCTGGCTGGATATGGAGGTGGTAAAGGATCCCGTTTCCGGAGCCCCATCCATCGCCCTGAGCCCGCACGGTCAGCTGCTTGCCGACAAACAGGGAGTGATTCGCGTGCTCATCAGCCTGTCCCATACCCATAATTTTGCCGTGGCCCATGCGCTCCTGATTGGCGAAAAACGAGGTGAACCATGAAAGCTGTCACGTCCGCCCAAATGAGGGAACTGGATAAGATTGCCACGACGGAATTCGCGATCCCGAGTTTCGAATTGATGCGGCGGGCAGGCGAAGGGATCGCCGGCACCGTGAGTTATCTCGCCGAGCGGATCCGCGGGGGCGACGCCTTCATCCGGTTCATCGCCGGGCGGGGGAACAACGGGGGCGATGCCTTTGCCGCCGCGTTGCTGCTCCACGAGGAGGATTTCGACGTCGAAGTCCTGCTGGCCGGGTCAGCGTCCGACATCCGGGGGGATGCCCTCCGCCATCTCGGCAAGATGCGGGCTGCCGGAATTCCCCTGATCGAGCTTCCCACCAAGGAAGCCTGGATGGATGCCCTGCAGACCGCGGGAAGCGGCGAGATCATCGTCGACGGCGTGCTGGGCATCGGGGCCAGCGGACCGCCCCGCGGCCCCATTGCCGGCGCCATTCATTACATCAATAGTATTTCCGAGGACAATCTGGTGGTTTCCATTGACGTGCCCTCCGGGTTGAATGCCGATACCGGCGAAGTCCCCGGCGAGGCGGTGATCGCGGATGTTACCGCGACGATCGGCATGCCCAAAATCGGTCTGCTCACCCAACAGGCCATTCCCTATGTCGGCACCCTGGATGTCATTGGCATCGGCATTCCCATGGAATTGACCGCAACCTACGACTCGCCCCGCCATCTGATTACCGGCTGGGACGTCCGGCAGCGCATGCCCAAGCGCTCACGCCTGTCGCATAAGGGTGACTACGGCCATGTGCTGATCGTGGGCGGTGCCACCGGTTACGCCGGGGCCCCGGCCATGGCCGCCATTGCCGCCCAGCGCTCCGGCGCAGGTCTGGTCACGGCCCTGGTACCGCGCCCCATCTATCCGGTTGTGGCAGGGAACATGCTGGAAGTCATGACGCATCCGGGTGACGAAACGACGGCGGGCTCCCTGAGCGCAGCCACCTGGGACCAATGGCGGGAGCGCATCAATGAGTTTTCGGCGATCGTGGCCGGCCCCGGCATGAGCCGGCATCCCGATACCACATACTGGATTCATCAATTGCTGAAGGAATGCCGGCGGCCCCTGTTGCTGGATGCCGATGCCCTGAATGCGCTGGAGGGCAATCCGGAGCGGCTCGCCAATGCCAAATGCCCGGTCGTCATCACCCCCCACCCCGGCGAACTGGCCCGCCTGCTGGGGTGCACCACCAAAGAGGTTCAAGCGAACCGTGAAGCAGCCATTCAGGATGCGGTTCAACGCACCAACGCCGTGGTGGTCCTCAAGGGGGCCGGCACCCTGGTCGCCCAGAAAGGGCAGCCTTTGCACATGAATTTGACCGGGAACCCCGGCATGGCGACGGGCGGCACAGGCGATATTCTCGCGGGCTTTATCGGCGGGCTGATGGCGCAAGGCCTCTCCCCGTTTGATGCGGCCTGCGTGGGAGTCTTCCTGCACGGGCGCGCCGGTGACAATGCCATGTGGGTCCGCTCCCAGGCCAGCCTGACCGCCACCGACCTGCTGAAAGAATTCGGGAATGTGTTCCGGGAAGTCACGATCAGGTGATCCCCCCATGAAACATACCCATGACCGTTCCCATTCGCTGCCCATGACGTGGCCCAGCCCACCTCTGAATATTGCCCTGGTCGAGCCGGAAATCCCCCCGAACACCGGCAATATCGCCCGGCTCTGCGCCGCCACCGGGACCCGCCTGCACCTGATCGAACCCCTGGGGTTTCAACTCACCAGCGCGCATGTGCGCCGGGCGGGCCTCGATTACTGGGATTCCGTAGATATGACGCGACACGCCTCACTGGCCGCCTTTCAGGCCAGCCAGAGCTCACCCCGCTGCTTCTACTTCAGCACCCGCGCCAAACGCGCCTACACCGAGGTCACCTATCGCGCCGGCGATACCCTGGTTTTCGGCAGCGAGTCGAAAGGGCTGCCGGATGCACTGCTCGATGCCAATGAGGCGAATACCCTGGGCATCCCGATCCTGACTGACCACGTCCGTTCACTCAATCTTGCCAACGCCGTCGCCATCGTGGTGTACGAGGCCCTGCGCCAAATATCGAAAAAGCATTGCACAACAAGCATTACGAGGGTTGTGCATTAAATCAGCGCACTCCGGAAGTTGGATTAATTTTCCCGTGAAACTCCGCGCGAAGCACAGGTGGCGTTCGACGTCCCCGGCGAACGATGGTCTCCCGGATCTACTACTTCAACGCCGCCCCGGAGGCGGGGAGGAGTTCGATGTGAGCAGAACTTTCAACTTGATGCGTATACCGCCATCGTATACATTACTGACATGACAGAGCTGGTAAACGTGCCGGATTTCGAGGGGTTCGATTGGACCGGGGGGAATGCCGAGAAGAATTGGAAGGGACACCACGTTACCCCATTTGAGGCTGAACAGGTGTTCTTCAATTCTCCGCTGCTTGCCGGGGAGGATGATGCGCATTCCCACCACGAGAAACGTTTCTTTGCCTTGGGGCAGACGGATGAAAGTCGGGAATTGTTTGTCGCGTTTACGATCCGTGGCAAAAAATTGCGCGTTGTGTCGGCTCGGGATATGAGCCGTAAGGAAAGAAAGGTTTACAGGTCATGAAGAAGCAAATTCCAAAATTCAAGAACGAGGATGCAGAACGGGAGTTTTGGGCGAACCATGATTCCATAGATTATGTTGATTGGTCCCGGGCGAAGCGGGCGGTGTTCCCGAATCTAAAGCCCTCCACCAAGACCATCTCATTGCGTTTGCCTGAATCGATAATTGCAGCGCTTAAAGTTTTGGCCAACAAGCGTGACGTACCTTACCAATCGCTGCTCAAAGTATTCTTAGCTGAAAAGGTTGAGGCTGAGTTGCGACATGGTCATGCCAAGACAGCATGAGCCGAATCAGTCCTTTTCGAGGATACTGACGCGTGATTTTCTTCAAATAGTTTTATTATTCTGGCTTCTGACTCCTGAATTCTGGATACTACTTCTTCATACAACCTATCAAACGTCAATCCCTCTCAAGGAGATTCCAATGGATTTGTTCAAGTCATACAAGCTGGGTGTCATTGAGTTGAAGAACCGCATCGTCATGGCCCCAATGACCCGCAACCGGGCCATTGACAACCTGGCCAGCAAACTGGTGGCCGAATATTATACCCAACGGGCCGGTGCCGGCTTGATCATCACGGAGGGAACCTCGCCCTCGCCCAACGGCCTGGGGTATGCCCGTATTCCCGGCCTCTATTCTACCGAGCAGACCGTTTCGTGGCGGCAGGTGACCGCCGGGGTCCATGACCAGGGCGGACGGATCTTTCTCCAGATGATGCATGGCGGACGGGTGGGCCATCAGCTCAATCTCCCGCCAGGCGCAGAATTGGTGGCCCCATCGGCGATCGCCGTGAAGGGGAAGATCTGGACCGACGCCCAGGGCGAGCAGCCCTATGACCTGCCGCGCGAGATGACCCCCGATGATATCCGGAAGGCCGTTGCTGAATACGTCCAGACGGCACGCAATGCCATCACCGCCGGCTTTGACGGGGTTGAAATTCACGGGGCCAATGGCTACCTGATCAATCAGTTCCTTGATCCCGTTTCCAATCAGCGGAACGATGCCTATGGCCGGGACCATACCGGACGTAATCGCTTCGCCCTGGAAATTGCGACGGAAGTCATTGCCGCCATCGGGGCCGCCCGCGTCGGGATCCGCCTCTCCCCGTACGGCGTATTCAATGACATGGGCGGTGCCTATGCGGGAATCGCGGAACAATATACCGCTTTGTCGGCAGCGCTGGGCCGTCTTGGCCTGACCTATCTTCATTTGGTCGACCACTCGTCGATGGGCGCGCCGAAGCCCCAGCCGGAGACCGTCAACGCCATGCGCCACGAGTTCCGTGCCGCGGGGGGCCGCATCATCCTCTCTGGCGGCTATGATCGGGACCGTGCAGAAGCGGATTTAAAGAGTGGCGCGGCAGATCTCATAGCCTTCGGCCGGCCGTTCATTGCCAATCCGGATCTGGTGAAGCGGCTCAAGGCAGGCATCCCTTTAGCCACCCCCGACATGTCTTCGTTCTATACCCCCGGCCCTAAGGGCTATACGGATTATCCCGTCTCCTGAGAAGGTCGTCGGCCATGAGGCGACTGCAAAGGCGGGATATGCCTTTTCAGGTTGATATCACCTGAATGCCCTGATCCTGAAGAATTGATTGCTGCCTGCGCCAATCCCAGGGCACACAACCCCGTTTGTGATGCCCGTTGGCGGCATATTGGTGAATACAACAGTCCACTGATTGGAGGCCAAATCCACGGCGCACTCAACGTATTGGAAAGCGCTTGTGCCTCCCATCCAGACCAGATCGAAGTCATTTGTGACCACCCCGACACTTATAATGGCCAGACGGGAGGCAGGGTTTGTCGGATTAAGGTCGGCATTATAGGAGTCGAGCGTAGTGAATCCATTGAGATTTGTAAGACTGGCGATACCGGCCAGCGTGGGATCAAAACCATACTGAATAGCCCAGCCATCGGGAATCCCATTCGTAGCCGATGACCATTGGGTTGGGATAATGCCATACTGGTATTCCAGAACATCCCTGACACCATCCCCATCATGGTCACTGCTGGTGGTGACGGCGGAGAGGCTACCGAAATGGGCGCGGACCCAGGAGTCGGGAATACCGAGCCCCGTGGTGTCGGTAGTGGTGCCGGTGTAGGTTTCAATCGTGCCTCGCGGCGTCAGGTCTTTTCCCTGGAGGCCGGGATAATTGGTGGGATAGCGGTACACCCGGAAAACCGCATTCATGAATTGGTCGGTACGGGCCTCATCCGTCGGCGGAATAGTACCCTGGGCCATTACCGTGGTGGAAACAGGAGAGTTGTATTGCCAGACGGTTTGACCTGCGGGTGTAACTTCAAACAACTTCCCCTTGATACCTTCGCAGATGAGGGTATTCCCGTTCGGCTGGCGTTGACAGCCTGAAATTTCCGAAGAGTAGAAGTTGGAAACCGGGCTGCTGGTATAGGTCCAGGCGGCCGTGCTGGGCCCGAAAGCAACATTCAAGGAAAGGCTATAGTTCCCAGCAACATCCACCGGTGGGACGACCTCATTGATAGCTGAATAACCGCGCCCGATCCCGTTGTTGAATATCAGGATGTTGCCTGCGCCGGGGCAGTTGGTTGCAATCCAGTGGGTATGATGCTGCTGGTAAAGGATCCGGTTGGTACTGGCGCCCCGGTCATATTGCTCGGGGTCGCCCCAGCGGTAAAGGATATCGCCACCCTTGTTGTAGCGCCCACCGGCATGGCTGGCGGCCTGCGCCGTGGTGTTACTGTGGTCAATCACAAATAACTCATTATTTCCCCGGAAACTGAGCATGACCTGGTCAAGTTGCGGATTATAGTCGATCCCGTTTACATGATTCCAGAACTGCGGGATCTTGATACCGGGTCCGTTGACGTCCAGGAGCTCAGGATGGGCAGAAACCACCCCGTAGTTCGACTTCGAGGGGTTTTGATCCTGGATCAGATGGTCCCAGATGTGCCATTCCCAGACGACGGTTCCGCCGTAAGGCCGGGTGGGAATCACTTCGACCAGGCAATCGGGAAGCATATAGCCCTGGGTAAAGATGCTGGAGTCCAGCAAGTTGGTGCTGAAACCGGCCGCCATGACCTCGGCCAGTGTTTTCTTTTCGGCCACGAGCATCAGGACATTACCATTGGGTAGCACCTTGAAGTCGTGGTGGTGAATGTAGTATGTGCTGTAGTAGTCGATGGCCCACACCAGGTTTCCGCTCCAGTCATATTCCTCAATGCGGCCGCCCTCGCCGCCACCGGTGGAGGGGCCGCCGCTGGTCACCATACAGGCCCGGAACAGGTGTCCATTTTCCATCAGGTAGGAGGCGCGGCCCGGTTCGTAGGTGCTGGTCCACTTGTGGACGTATTGCCCCTCATTGTTAATGAGGTAGGTGTTGGTCTGGTGCATGGGAGCCATCAGGGTGTAGCCGGGATAGGCGTTGGTGGTATTCAGGAACAGGCCGACTGTCTGGGTAAGCTTTTCAGCACGCATGATACGGAACCCGACATGGAACCAGGCGCCATTGGGATCGTCGAGACCGGTGGCGGGATCGGGACCGCGGAAGTAGGAAGGATCGCGGTTCGCGACCCGGCCATGGCCGTAATAAGTCTGTCCGCCGCCATTGTACCAGTTGCCGCCACGCAGGCCACGACAGGGGGTGCCATCAGGCATGTTGGAGCCTATGGTGGGGCCGGGTGGATTGGAGATGATATTGCCGGTCACGCAGTTCGTATAATAGTCAGTTTTGTACCAGTCATTGACCCATTCCCAGCAATTCCCTGACATGTCGTAAAGCCCGTAGCCATTGTCGCCATCGCGGGTCTGGTAGGTGATCTGGCTGCCAGGCCAGTTGAAATCCGCTTTACTCCTGAGCGCACCATTATAGAAGCCGACGGGAGTGGTATGGGGATAGGTACCGGACTCGTATGGGTCGCCCGAATCCGACCAGTTGGCCCGTGCGCCGTCGATGTTCGAGTCGTTACCCCAGGGGAAGATGCAGTAGGGATTGGTATGGGCGCCGCGTGCGGCGTATTCCCATTCCGCTTCCGTGGGCAGGCGGTATCCGTTTTTTGTGAAATCCGTATCGCCGGCCACATTGGTGTAACAGGGAGTTAAGCCCTGGTTCTGGCTGATCCAGTTGCAGTAGGCGATGGCACCGAACCAGCGGATGCCGGTTATGGGGTGAAGGTCACGGCTCTCCCGGACGACGAAGGTGTTGTTGGAATACTGGATCGGACTGTAGGGATAGGAGGCTACGGTGTCGCTGTAGATGTTGGTTCCGTCAATGGCGTAGATGAAATTCGAACGCACCTCGATCAAGCCCTGGTAGAGCATGGTGTTGAGGTAATCGCAGTATTCCCGGCACGTGACCAGGGTAGTGGCCATGTAGAGCGGGCTGATGTAGACAGGATGGACCGGAAGTTCATCTGTCGGATGGCCGGGATCGATATAGTTGAAATGATCCCCCATCTGGTAGGTGCCTCCGGGGATACGGACAAATGTCGCGGTGAACGTGCTGGCGATATTAGTCAGTCCACCCCGCACGAGCCGGACAAGATAGTTTGAACCCTTGTCGGCGTAACTGGTGACGCCATACTGGCAATCGAGGAACCAAGCCTGGTTGGTCGTGCCATGGAGGCTGGTTGAAGACCAGTAGCGGGAGGAGGTGATATCGGGAAAATAGGCAGCGCTGACAGAAGGCAACACCAAGGTTTCGTCATTGAGGGAATGCAACTCCTTGATGTTAGGGAGCCGCCAGTCGCTGAAGCCGCCGAGCAGGTTGGTGAGCGCGTAGTTAAGGGCGCCTTCCCAGTTCTTCGTGGCCGGAATCTCAGCTTGCTGCCAGGTTAGCCCGGTATCGGTGTCCGTGACGGTGCCATTACCGTTATCGGTGAAATGGTGCTGGGTTGCGGGAATGGACGCCCCACGCACGCAGCGGGCGTGGATTTTTCTGGTGCCACCTGCGCCTACGGCTTCGGTTTTGAGGTGGTTGCCGATGCCGCCGCCGGAATTGGCAACCCAGATGACATTGGAGTCGTTTGCCTGCGTGTCACGACTCCACCAGTATTCCGCGCCGGTGCTCGGGAAATAGTTCGTATTGAGAGCGGGATTGCTGGCGCCCTGGCGGATGATACTGTAAAGCTCATGGCTGGTGGGGAGCCTCCAGTCTGAATAGCCGCCGAGGGTCAGCGTGGATGGATAATTGGCAGCAGTTTCCCACGTCTGGGTGCCGCTGTCACCCTGCTGCCACATGAGGCCGGTGACCTTGTCGCTGATGGTGCCATCGCCATTATCGGTATAGGCGGGGGGATGGATCGTGTAGTCGGAGTCCTCGCCGTACGTTGACGTATAATCGGTCGTCTGGCCGGTATCGGGCAAATGCAGCAGGCTGGAGACATTGGTTGGCGCGGGGGTGCTGACAGTATAGCCGTAATTGCTGGAGGGCGCGCCGGCGGGACTACTGGTACTGGCCCCTAAATTGTCCATGGCGGACAGGTAATAGTGAACGGTGGTGCCGGACGGGTAGGTGCGAATGGAGGCCCCATAAATGCCGTCACCGGACGCGCCATCCTGATGAAAGCCATCATCATAGAGGATGGTATTGGTCCAACTGGATACCCCGGAAAGGACTTTGACAGAAATCTGGTCCAGGTCCACCCGGTTGTCGGTCAATCCTCCGCAGAACTGGAAGCGCATCGCCAGATTGCTGACGAGTTCTGAAGTCTGGAGGTCGTAGTGATAGAGTTGCCAGGTGTGGTTGCTGCCGGTCAATTCACTCAGCCTTGTGACGAATCCGGTCCCACTATTGAGCTGCAGGGTCCAGCCTGAGGTACCGGCCTGGGAAAGTGCCTGAAGGCGGAATTCAATGAACCCGGAGTTGCCTCGGGTATCGATGGGACTGGTCGGGACGATCATGGAGTCCGTGAGATTGATGGTGCCGATCTTGAATTCCATGCCGTTGGTGTTACCGCTGCCATAGTTCGCGCCAGCTCTTTGCTCGAAAGGTGAGCCGCCGATAGCGGTTACGGTCCACATATTGTCGCAACCATCACCGGTCCAGGGTTTAATGGGCGAATATCGCATGGTTTCCGTGAAAACAGTGTTTGTAGCCAGACTTCCGCCTGATCCCGTTCCATAGAGCAACGAGGCTGAGGCGATGCCGTCATCATCATGGATAGCGGCCGTCACCCAGACGGTATCGTTGCTGGTTGGAGCAGCGGGAGTGAGGGTGACTGCGGTGATGACGGGTGAGTTGGTGCCGCTTGGCCCGCTGGAAGCGCCCATAAGGCGCATCCGGAGGGAATATAGTGAGCCTGAGTCGGTGGTGATGAACAAGGTCTTGCGGTCGCTTCCGCCGAATTCCAGGTTGGTTGGGCGCTCGACACCGGGCACGCTGATTTGCTCGACTTGGTTGCCGCTGGCGTTAAAGACCAGTACGGCCTTTTCTGCCAGATAGAGGTTGCCTTCGCTGTCCAGGGTCATGCCGTCGCACTGGACATTCGCAAACAGTGTTTTGCTGGATAGCGTACCGTCGTTATTGATGCTGTAGCAGTAAACCATGCTGGCGCCCCAGTCGGCAATATAGAGGGTCTTGCCGTCAGGTGTGCCAACCAGACCATTGGGTCTAATCATGTCACTGACCACACGTGTGGTGTTACTGGTAGCCGGGTCGAACAGATAGACATGCTCCCCGCTCTGGATGTTGGTGTGCCCGAAAAAAATAGGGTCGGTGAAATACAGTTTACCGGCAGGGGTCACCCACAGGTCATTGGGTTCATTGAAATGCTGACCGCCAAAGGTGCCGACCAATGTCGAGATATTCGTTTGAGGGGTGATGGAGGAGATCCGGCCATTGTCGCCTTCACAGGAGAGCAGGTTCCCGGCTGGATCGAAGGCAAGCCCGTTTGCACCACCGGAATTAGTGAGGAAGAGAGAGAGCTGGTTGGCGATCGACCATCGGAAGATACAATCCGCAGTAATATCCGAGAAGAAGATGTTGCCGCTGGAATCGGCCACCGGGCCCTCCAGGAAGTTAAGGCCCGAGACCACCTGAGTGAGAGTGCCCCCTGCGGCCATGACGCTCTGGTAGACGGTATAAGACAGGGCATTGGAGGGGGCATTTGCAGGGCTGTTGGTGGCATTGCCGAATTCGTCCTGAGCCGAGAGATAATAAAGCACCCGCGTGCCGGTGGCATATGCCGGAATCGTGGCTCCGTAAACGACGCCTGTCCTTGCCATGGGAATGGTATTGGTGGTGCTGCCGATGATGGTGATGAGGGATACCGCCGCAAGGGGGCTATTGGTGGAGACGCTGGCCGTGACCCAAACGGTGTTAGTCGCGGCAGGGACAGCCGGGGACACGGTGATATGGTTGATGGTGGGTGTGGAAATATAAAACGCCGCCCCGCCGGTGATGGTGTTCGTGCCGACAAGGGTGCGGCCTGACAGAGCTGGGTGAGTCGAGCTGTAGCGGGTCGCGCGCCAAACCGGGTTTGCGAGGGGCCAGTCATCCCGCTTATAGGCAATGATGCCGTTGGTTGTTACCGGGTTGATATATTCCCAGACGACGGATCCGGATGGGGTGATTTCGAAGAGATGGCCCTCGCTGGAGGAGCAAACGAGTGTGTTGGAGTTTGAAAGGCGTTGCGCACTACCGCCGATAGGGCTGAAAAAGGCCTGATTCGCCATTGAATAGGTTATGGCCGTGACCTGGCGTGAGATGTTTTTTTTCTGTTTGTCGGTATCGTGGCCCGGGGCCGACCAGATGTTATAGCCGGCAGCGGGCGGATTCACATAAGAACCGGTGTCGTTGGTACTCGCATTCAGGTAGCCATTGATTTCGAAGAGATAGGATTGCGGGGTGGTCTCAAACAAGTCCTGTCCATTGTTGAAGACAAGAAAATGACCGGCCCCCGGCACCCCGGGTGGAATCCAGTTGGCCTGGCTGACCCCACCGATCTGCTTGTTGCCGGTGATCGAGGTGGTCCAGTTCAACTGGATCGAGGGGGCACTCCCCTGGCCGTAGCGGGCTGGATCCCCAAACCGGTAGATGAAGTCACCGGCCGTGCCGGCCGCCAGCGCGATACTGCCCGCCGGATTGTTGCTGACGAACGTATTGCCGTGGTCGATAACGTAGAATTCACCCCCCTCGGCGGAGATGACGATTTGATCCAGATTGGTGTTGTAGTCGAGCGAGGTGCAGTGCAGCCAGTCGTTGGTCAGGGGGCGCCCTGCCAGATTCAGGTTGATCTTTCCGGGCGCATTGGAGACCGATGTTACATAATTGGATTTTGAGGCGCTGAAATCCTGAACCCCGTGATCAAAAAAGAACCACTCCCAGACAACAGTCCCGGCCGGATTGACTTCGACAATGGCATCTACGGTAACATCGGAATAAGCGCCATTCGCAGGATTGCAACCAGCCGCGATGCATTGGTTAGAGGTGATGGTTTTGTTGGCAATATAGAGGGTGGTATTAGTCCCGAGCTTCTTGTTGTAGATTCTCAGGAAATCCTGGTGCGGGAAATAGTTAGTCCGGGTTTCCGTGTAGAACCACACATTGCTACCGGTCCAGTCCAACTCCTTCAGGGTCGTGAAGCCATCGATATCACCATTACCGGCATCCAGCAGGTTCCCGGTATCCAGCAGGCGGGGATTGATCCCGAGCGGCCAGGTGTGGACGACATAGCCTTCCATGTCGAGGAGATAGCTGACTCCCTGGGCGCCAAATAGCGTGTAGCCATCACTGGTTTGGGTTTTATCCCAGTAAAGCAGCTGGGTGGGACCTTGCAGGCGCTCGTACGCACTGACAGGGAGAGTGAGGCAGGCGAGAAGCAGGAAAACGCCGGATTTCCGAAGGGCTATTGATTTGATTTCATGGCGTGACATAAGAGGGTGTCCTTCCTGTAATGGTGCTGCCGGGAATTAAGGTGCGGCCCGCAAGAGGCGGATCGTTAGTGGTGTAGCGGAAGGCCCGGAAGATGGAGTTCCCCATGGGCCAGGTATCGCGCTTGAATTTCAGGATGCCGTCCGAACTGACCGGATTGATGAATTCCCACACAGGCTCGCCAGCGGGGGTAACTTCAATGATATGTCCCTCGGTGTCGGCGCACACCAGCGTATTGCTGTTGGCCAGGCGCTGGGCGCTGCTGCCAATGTGGCTGAACATGCCGTGGACGGCCTTTGAATGGTAGAACCAAACAATCTGACTGGACAAGAGCCGGGGGGCCTTGTCAGTGCGACGGTTCGGCTGCCAGGTAAAATAGCCGGCATCCGGGGGATTGACGTAGGTACCGACATTATTGGAACTGGCGTTCAGATAGGGATTGATCTCGAGGACATAGGACTGCTGCGTATGCTCAAACAGGTTCTGGGAATTATTGAATATCAACAGGTTCCCGGCGCCCGGGAAGTTAGTGGGGATCCAGCTGACATGGTGGGCACCGCCGATTTGTTTATTACCGGAAGAGGATTCAGTCCAATTGGTTAAAAGGGAGGGGAAGTTGCCCTGGTTGTATCGGGCAGGATCGCCGAACCGGTAGATGAAGTCGCCGTTGGTGCTGGCCGCCAGCGCGATGCTGGCCGCGGGATTGTTGCTGACAAAGGTTTTGCCATGGTCGATGACGTAGAATTCGCCGCCTACCGAATTGATGACAATCTGATCCAGGGACTGGTTGTAGTCCATGGAGTTGCAATGGAGCCAGTCACGCTGGACGGGACGGCCCGGCAGGTTGACGTTGAGGCGTCCGGGCGCACTGGCGAGGGAGGCGACGTAGTTGGATTTGGCAGGGTAAAGGTTCTGGGCCAGATGGTCGTAGAAGCCCCATTCCCAGACAATGTTGCTGCTCATGTCGACCTCGACAATCGTATCCATCTGCGCGTTGGTATAAGGGGCATTGACATTGGTGGCGCACCCGGCCGCGATGCACTCGTTGTAGGAAATGGTCTTATTGGCAATGTAGAGGGTCGTATACGCATTGAGCTTCGGGTTGAAGATGCGCACGAAATCATGATGGGGTACGTAAGTGGAGCGGCTTTCCGTATAGGACCAGACGTTGGAACCCGACCAGCTGACTTCCTTGAATCCGCCGAACCCGCTCGGGTCATCCGCCGAGGCATCAAGGACATTGCCATTATCCAACAGGTGCGGGTTGGTACCGACCGGCCAAGTGTGAACCACGTGGCCTTCCATGTCGACCAGGTAACTGATGCCACGGACGCCGAAAAACGTGTACCCGTCGGCCGTTTGTGTTTTATCCCAATAGAGAAGTTCCGTGGGCCCCTGAAACGCCTCGTAGCCGAAAGCCACCGTCACGAGAAACATATAACTGATCAGTGCGGTTTTCATAATGTGCTCCCTGCTGGCATTGAGTAGGTATCGGCCACAGCCCCGTCAGGATGGACGTAATCGACCCTGATAGCGCGTGCGGAGACAGCGCCCCGGAGATAACCGGAACTCCCCAGGGTCCTGCCGCTCAGGTAACCATATTCCGCCGCGCTCCGGGTGTCGCCCCGGGGATCACCGGGCTGGGGCACTTCCTGATACACCATGCCATCGCGTTCCTGCCGGGCGTAGAGATGGTCATGCCCATGGAACACAATGGACACCTTGTTTTTTACAAGCAGTTGGTGAATCGGCATGGGCCAGCCGGGACGATTTTGTTTGAACCCGTCCGTCCCATCCGCATTCTTGCCGCCCCATTCATAAAACGGTGCCGCCTCGGCACCACCCCTACCCTGCCGGTCCAACCCGCCCACAAGGTTATGAATAAAGACAAACTTGAACGTCGCCTGGCTTGCCTCAAGCGTATGCTTGAGCCATTGATACTGCTCTGAACCCAGGGTCACTTTCCAGTTGGAGTCGTCACGACGCAGGCGAGGGGTATACCAGTAG
Organism: bacterium; assembly: GCA_037128595.1. Taxonomy (NCBI): domain Bacteria; species bacterium. Next base: position 60,137 of record JBAXWB010000004.1, on the reverse strand, counting down.
GGATCCAATACGACGAACAAGGCGTTTCCATACTCCCAGGCATAATAGTTATGATTACTGGCGCAAAGCGGATCAGGGAAATAGCGTTGACGCATGGCTCGAGACCAGATGGCAAGATTATTGGTCGTGCCGTCGAGATACCGGCCGCTTTCCCCATCGTGATTCCCCGGCACCAGATGAACTGGAACCTGCAATAGGTCAAAATATCGGCGCTGATCAAGGTATTGCCTGGTCGCCTCTTCCCGGTTCGCGAGTTTCTCACTCATGAACGTATCCCCCAGATCAATGTGGAACACAGGCTTGTCTGCAGAGGCCGTCACCAGCGTCCGCTGATACAACCCACGGTCAGTATTGTAATCCAGATGAGAGTCGGCGGTGATCGTAAAAAGGAACGCGGGGGCCGTTCCCTCTGCAAACACCCCGGCGGCGCAACACATGACCGTGAATAGTATCCGTAACATCGTCTTATCCTCCGTTCTTCACTTTGCACTAAACAGGAAATCCGTATTTCCAATCGTTGGATTCCGGATCGGATCAGAGTACAGAAATGGCCCCTTGGGCTCAGTCGGATCAATTTTCCGCAGGGAGGCGAGTTTTGTTTTCTGTTGCGCCGTCAGCGTCTGGCCGACCTTGCCAAAGGCGGTGGCATAAAAGTACGCCATCTCGCCATCAAGCTCGCCATAGCGTCGCGACAGGGCGAGGACAGTGTCTTTATCGGCGGTCTCGCCTTTCTGGAAACGCCGCAATTCCGCCGATATCGCCCGACGTGTTTTGACGATCTCCGACAGATCCTTGCGCTGCAGGTCAATGAGATCCGTGATCCATTTCCGCTGGGAACCCGTCAATGTGGCTAGGAACGCCTCACCGCTGTCCCCCGTCAAGGTGGTACTGATTGAGTAATCTTTCTTTCCCATGGCCGGGGCGGTCTTCATGCCGAACCCACCAAAGTACATTCCATGCCGTTCCGGACAGAAGTAGGTGTCGGCATCCAGCGAGCCTGCATACCAGGCAAACATTTCGCTGGCATAGGTCATTACAGCCACATTAACGGTATGGGGCATACTCCTCTTGTCGAGCTGATCCGCCATATCCGGCCAGGTCCGGGAATCGCCGAACTTCAGCTTGGCCAATGCCGCCTTCTGGGACTCCGAGAAATGGTGGATGATCCCGCCCATGACTTTGGCACGATCATAAGACAGCCGGCCGTCCAGTTCGTACAGATCGGCCGACAGCTTGATCACCGCGCTCTTATCCAGACCATTGCTACCGGCGGGAAGATCCCCCTCCAGATTACGGCGGAAGGCCTTGATCAAAGGGAGTCGCTTTTCGGCGAACGTCCGGATGTCATTCTCCTGCTCTTTGGCCAGCGCCAACAGCTGAGCTTTCTGGTTATCATCCAGCACGGCCAGCATGTTGTTGGCAATCGTCGTCAGGAATGACGTGTTATGCCCTCCCTCCTTGGCGTCGATATCCCGCATGTACTGGAAGCCGAAGTAATCAGAGACCTTGCCCGGCGGCAGAAAGGTGTCGTACCCGAAATCACCGGTCAAAAAGGCCAGCCCATCGAAGGCTATTGTATGGAGCTGAGCCCGATCGGATATTGCTTGTTCCAGCGAGTATCGCTTCACGTTATCACGTGGTTGAGGTCCCCGCGGCAGACGCTCCTGCGCCAGCCCGCCTAATCCAAGCCCCATCACCATCACCGTTCCGACTATCATCGCCCCTTTCATGATCTTTCTCCTTTTTGCGGTTAACCTTACTTCGTCATAATGCAGTAGCGAAAAGCCACTTCCCCGTCCGTGTGCAGGTCCGTCACATCTATTTGAAGCCATGACCGGATGTATTCCACGGTCACCTTGTCGGGAGTGACGGTTACCCGAACCCGGCCCGAATTGGGCAGGATATTGCCGGACCGGAACGCTTCTTTGAAATAGAGCGTATAACTGGGATCCGCCGGCTCGGGCAGGGTCTGATACACCACGCCATCCAATGACTGACGGGCAAACACATGGTCATGGCCTTGGAAGAAAATGGTCACACCGTTGGTGGCCATTAATTGATGAATGGGCATCTCCCAGTCTGGCCGCATCCGCCCGAACTCATTAACTCCTTTGCGGTTCTCCCCGCCCCATTCACCCAGACTGGCATTCTCGATGCCACCGCGTCCGGTCCCCAGCACATGGTGCGAGAAGACGAACTTGAATTTTGCATGACTGGATTTCAGCGTTTGCGAAAACCACTTATACTGGTCCGCGCCGAGCGTGACCGACCACAAATCCTTGGACTTTTCGCCCCCACCAAAAGGATTATCCACGGGCTTGGTGGAGTGCCAGTACGGATCGATCACCACGAACAATGCATCGCCCCAGGTCCATGCATAATAGTCCCGCAAAAGACCAATGAAGGGAACGGGTTTAGTATCCCCCGTGTAGAAGCCATCCGGGGCAGGCTGCGGGAAATAGGTGTTGCGCGCATTCTGGGCCCAGACCGCCACGTTGTTGGATGTACCGTCAAGGTTACAGGCGGACGCCTGCTCGTGGTTTCCGTTGACGAGAAATAACGGGGCCGATTGGGCCACCAGAGCCAGGAAAGGACGCTGCAGCAGATAGCGCTGCACCACGGTTCCCTCGTTAACAACATGAAGGGTATCCACACTGAAATCATCCCCGATGCACATATAGAAGTCGGGGTGATCTGCTGCCGCGGCTTTCAGGGTCTTGGAATAGAGGGAGGAATCGTGCTGTTTCGGGCGCTCAGGATGGGAGTCTCCTTGAATCTCGAACACAAAGGCCTTTCCGGGTGCCCGCTGGGTATGAAAGGAATGCATGCCCCCTTCGGTGAAGACGGATTCGCCCAGCTTACGATATCTCAGGCGATACACGCACGCCGTGTCAACCGGAAGCGGGCCAAGCACAAAATCCACCGGCTTGCCGGAAGCCAGGGCGACAACCCCGGTCTTTTTGGAATAATTTCCCGGGGCCACCCCATACTCGCAAAAGCCCTCCATGGCTTCCGCCGAGAGAACGCTGGCGGTCACCGTATGGTCAGAGGGGCGCCCCAATATGACCGATATCTGCCCCTCACCTGACTCCTTCCCCGGCAAAGTCCTGCCGGTCACCCCGGCAGGACTGCGCAAGGCAAATGAGTCTGTGATCTTGTCCTGCGTCACGCCGCTGAAGGCCGATAACGCAAAAACCAGAACGGGCAGAATCACCTGTCTTGCGCGTGACTTCATTTGCCCTCTCCCTCCGGCGGGGGTGGGTTACCATGCTCAGCGCCTCCCTGAGGCCCTTCACCTTCCCCACGTTGCCCCTGTTGGTCTCCCGATGGCGGAGGCCGAGGCGGCATCAGCTCTTCACGGGTCAACTTGCCGTCCCCGTTTTTATCCAACTTCGCCAGCGCGGCGGCGGCGTTGGCAATCTCACCGGCATCCAGGATCCCATCGCCATTCACGTCCAGCACTTTCATGACCGGCGGCGGCGGACGCTTCCCCCGCTCCTTATTCTGGCCACCTTGCGGCGGTCCGCTACCCTCATCTGCTGCCACTGCGCTGAACATCCATCCCATTGCCATCACTGCTACGACTATTGCTGTCTTTTTCATGATACGCTCCTTTTGGTTTACACTCGTTCGGTTGCCTTCAGGTCGCGCTCACCGAGCGTTACTCACCTGATCCATTCGGTCTCTTCGCGGTCGCCCATCCATATTTTTAGTACCTCCTTTCATTCGATATCCTCTCTTGCATCTACCCGTATTAAACGATGACACCATGACAAATCAGGTGACGCGAAGATGACGGAATTGTCATGAACGTTTGATTGGAACCTGCCCCAGCTCATGCTAGATTTCCGCTATGAAGATTCTGGTAGTGGAAGACGAGCGGAAGATCGCCAGCTTTATCCGGCAGGGCCTGACGGAACAGGGCTTCGCGACGGACCTCTGCCATGATGGCAATGAAGCCTATACCCTGGCAACGACGCAGGCCTATGACGCCATTGTACTGGACATCATGCTTCCCGGTCGCGATGGCCTCAGCATTCTCAAGAATCTCCGGGCCCGCAAGCAGGCCGTGCCGGTCATCCTGCTGACGGCACGAACCGAACCGAATGAACGGGTTGAGGGACTGAACCTGGGCGCCGATGATTATCTCACCAAACCGTTTTACATCGACGAGCTGATCGCCCGCATTCTGGCCGTTACGAGGCGGGTTTCCGGTGCCCCCCTCGGCCTGGTTCAAGCCGATGACCTCGTCATCAACCTGATCACGCGTGAGGTGAAACGGGGCAAACGCGACATCGAATTGACGGCCCGGGAATTCAACCTGCTCGAGCCGCTGATGAGAACGCCCGGACGCGTCTTCACCCGGACTCAATTGCTCGAAAAGGTATGGGGCTATGATTTTGACCCGGAAACCAACCTGGTCGACGTCAATATCCGCCGGCTCCGCAAGAAGATTGATGACACCGAAGCGGTCCCGCTGATCGAAACCGTACGCGGCGTGGGATACCGGGTCCGGAAAACAAGCCCATGAAAATCTTATGGTCATTCAAACTTAAGATTGCCCTGGGTGTGGTGACCTTCACGGGCCTTGTCCTGATGGGGTTCTCGGCTTTTTTTCTTGCCTCCACCCAGCGGATCGGACTGGAACGGCTGGATCGGGAGCTCGTGGCGATGGGAACACCCCAGATCAACCGGCTTCACCCACGGGAACATTGGGCCCAGTTGGACACCTCCCTGCGCTCGTTCCATGAAGACGACCATAAAGGAGTCTATGAATTCATGGTGTGTGATCAGGACCGGAACCCGCTTTACAGTTCCCGCCACTGGCCAACCAACCTGACGGAAAAAGTATTGCGCCTTCAGACCTCATCTGAGCCGTCATTTAAAAACGATCCGGACCCTCCTGCTCGTGAACCGCCGCCTGAACTTCAGCGCCCGCCCCGGGAACCGCGCACACGCCCCCCTCCCCCCGGTCTTCATGAGCCTGCCGGGGGCCGCCCTCCCGCACGCCGCCATTCCGACCCGCAGTATACGACCTTCACCGGGCCGGATAAAACCTGGCGGATAATGACCCTCCAGAATTCAGACATCACGTTTGTCATGGCCCTGGATCTCGCAGAATTTCAGGCGGAGATTCAGGCGGTCCAGACCCTTTTCACCTTTGCAATTCCCGTGGCCCTTTTGTTGCTGGCGATCGGGGGGTGGTTGCTGGCAGGTCAGGCGCTGCGTCCCGTCAGAACCCTCACTCGCGTGGCCGGGAAAATCACAGCCAAAGACCTGCATCAGCGTGTACCGGTGGATAACGCAGCCCCCGAGTTCGCCGAACTCATCCAGATTCTCAACGGGATGCTGGACCGCCTCGAAAAAAGTTTTCAGCAGGCTACCCGGTTCAGTGCCGATGCCGCGCATGAACTGAATACGCCGCTCACCATCCTCCAGGGGCAAATGGAACAAGCCATCCAGAATGCCGCCTCGGAACCGGATCAGCAGATGTATGCCGGCCTGCTTGAGGAGGTTCAGCGGCTCAAGACGATCGTCTGGAAACTACTCCTGCTCGCCAGGGCTGACACGGGACAGCTCACCCTCAAGCGGGAACGGATTGACCTGAGCGACGCGATTGATGATCTTCTGCACGATGCTGATGTGCTGGCCCCCGGCCTGCATATTGACCGCCAGCTCACCCCGGGCCTTACCATCGAGGCTGACCCGGACCTGTTGAGGCAGGTCCTGCAAAACCTCCTGAGCAATGCCATCAAATACAATCGCCCTGGCGGACTGATCAAACTGACACTCGCCCAGCAGGCTGACCGGATTCTGTTCACCATCGGCAATACCACCCCGCCGTCCCTCACCCTCGATGAAAAACTCCTGTTCACGCGCTTCTACCGGGGGGACCGTTCGCGCGGCCGCCACATTGATGGAGTGGGACTGGGATTGAGCCTCTCCCGTGAAATTGTGAACGCGCACCAGGGTACCCTGGTCCTGAAGGAATCCACCGACGGTTGGATCGCCTTCGCCCTGACACTGCCTGCACCATCCGGTAACAAGGCGGAAAATGAGTGATTTTTTATGGAAGAAGGATCTTGAAGACCGCCTGCAATCAAAGCTGGCAGCGGCGTTCACGCAATCACACCTGATTCATATCCCTGATATCCCCACCGCCGCTGAAGCCTGGCTCGTCTGGGAACTCGCGCGTTGGTCGAAGGCCACCATCCTGTGGATTGCCGATGGGCCACGAACCCTGGAATGGATGGCGCGCGACCTTCAATCCCTGGCACCGCCCGGGGATCTCCCCCCGCTGGTCTTCCCCAGCTGGGAGGTTCTTCCTACCAACACGGCCACCTCACCGGATCTAGGGGTCATGGGGGCAAGACTGGAGACCCTGACCTCCCTGGCTACGGCCGAACCGCGGGTCATTGCCACCTGCGCCCAGGCCCTGATGGAACGGACCGTCTCGCGCGAATCGTTTCTGGCGCATACGCGAACGCTGAGAACCGGCGATGAAGTCGACCCGACCGAATTGACCAGCCATCTGGAGCAAAGCGGCTATGCCTTCTCGGCGGAAGTTCAGTTCCAGGGCGACGCCGCGTTGCGCGGGGGCATCCTTGATATCTGGCCCCTGACCAGTCCCTGGCCCATGCGCATCGAGTTCTTCGGCTCCACCGTCGAGTCGCTCCGGACCTTTGATCCTGCGGAACAACGGTCGCTGGCCCCGTTGACGGAGGCCATTCTCCCCCCCGCCAGCGAATGGAAACTCCTGCGCGCGAAGGCGGAGAACCGGGCCTTTTTGTTTGACCACCTTCCCGCCCGCCCTCAAAGCCCATTAAAAACCACTCCATCATCTACAGACGGCTCGGCAGGGACGCCTCGCCCTACCGAAATACTGGAGTCTTCTCAAGGTAGGGCGAAGCCTCCGGCTGAGCCGCGACATTCCCGAGAGATTACTAGCCGGAACGCATGCGACCTGATCGTGGTCTGGGCCGACAAGGATTCCATCCTGGCCCATACGGCCACGTACGAGGAAGCGGTGCGGGAGGCCAAGGCCAGCGCTTATGTAGAACGGCTCGCCTCACTGGAAGCCGTGCTTCTGTCACGCCCGGCCTTACGTCAGGTGTTCATGGGCTCCCGTCCTGACGAAACCTGTCCCCTGCTCGCTCTCGATTTCCAACCCGTCGAGCCCATTCCCTCTGTCACCGCCCGGCATGTCCTGCATCCCGATGCTATTGAAACCAGCCGGCGCCGGTTCCTGACGACCACGGCCGCCAGTCTGGCCACCGGCACGCGCACCGCCTTTTTCTTCGACAGCGAAGGGACCCACACCCGCTTTGAGGATGTGTACGGCACCATCTTTAATAAGTCGAAACCGGAAATCATCATGGCCCCGTTGACCGGCGGCTTTGCCAGCACCGAGTTCAACCTGCTGGTCGTGGCCGAACCGGATCTCTATGGCCGCAAGATTCAACGCAAACGCCTCCCTTCCCGCAAGACCCAGGCGGGTGGCGGCGCCCGGATTACGGACTGGACGGACATGGAGCCGGGGAACCTGGTGGTGCATATCGATCACGGGGTGGGCCGTTACCTCGGCTTGCGTGAGATCACCGTGGGCAGCCAGCTTCAGGAAGCCCTGGCCATCGAGTACGCCGAGGGGGCCAAACTTTATGTCCCCGTGTCCCACGCCCACCTCCTCACCCGCTATGTGGGGGTGGGTCGTCATTCGGTGGCACTGCATCAACTGGGCGGCAAACGCTGGATTCACGAGAAACTCGCGGCCCAGCATGCGGTGCAGGATATGGCGTCGTCCCTCCTTGAAATCCAGGCGGCCCGCGATTCCCAGGAGGGCTTTGCCTTTCCGCCGGATAACCCCTGGCAACATGAACTGGAAGCCTCGTTCCCATATCAGGAAACCGATGACCAGGAATCGGCCATCCGGGAGGCGAAAAAAGATATGGAGGCCAAACGGCCCATGGACCGGCTCCTGTGCGGGGATGCGGGCTATGGCAAAACGGAAGTGGCGATCCGCCTCGCCTTCAAGGCCGTCATGGCCGGCAAACAGGTCGCCGTCCTGGTCCCGACCACCATTCTGGCCCAGCAGCATTTCCAGACCTTTTCCGAACGCATGGCCCCCTTTCCGGTCCGCATCGAGATGCTCAGCCGCTTCTGCACCCGCGGCGAATGCAGTCGCGTCATTCAAGCCCTGGCAGAGGGCAAGGTGGATATCGTCATCGGGACGCATGCCCTGATCCAGCCGACCATCGCCTTTAAGGATCTCGGACTGGTAATTATTGATGAGGAGCAGAAGTTCGGGGTTCTGCACAAGGAACGGTTCAAACATATTCGCCGGCTGGTCGATGTCCTCACCCTGACCGCCACCCCGATTCCCCGCACGCTCTACATGAGCATGACCGGGGCCCGCGACCTGAGCACCATCCAGACGCCGCCCCAGGAGCGGCTGGCCGTTGAAACCATTGTCACCCCTGACTCCGATACGGTGGTCCGGGAGGCCATTCTGCGGGAGTTGAACCGGGAGGGCCAGGTCTTCTTCCTCCATAACCGGGTCCATAGCATCGAACGGTTGCGTGAACGGATCCATCGCCTGGTCCCCGAAGCCCGGATCGGCGTCGGTCACGGTCAGATGGGCGCCGGCGCCCTGGAAGAGGTCATGCGCAGTTTCGCCCAGGGTGAATTCGATGTCCTGCTCTGCACGACCATCATTGAGAGCGGACTGGATATCCCCAACGCCAATACCATCCTGATCGACCGGGCGGATCGTTTCGGACTGGCGGAACTTTATCAGTTACGGGGCCGCGTGGGCCGCTCCAAACATAAGGCCTATGCCTATATGCTGTTGCCCACCCAGGCCCATGTGGATCCGACCGCCCGCAAACGCATCCAAGCCATCAAGCAATATTCCGGAGCCGGCACCGGTTTCCGGCTCGCCATGCGCGACCTGGAAATCCGGGGTGCCGGGAACCTGCTGGGCGCGAGTCAGAGCGGCCATATCGCCGCCGTCGGCTTCGGCCTGTACTGCCAGTTGCTCCGCCACACCATCGCCCAGAAAAAGGGGGAACCGTTGCCCCCCGTCATCGACGTGGATCTGATCTTTGATTTCCTCAGCCTGTCCCCCTCCGACACCGGTGCCAGCCACTCGGCGCTCATTCCTGCCACCTATATTGAAGATGAGCGCCTGCGCGTAGGCATGTACCGCCGGATCGCCGAGACGGGATTTGTCAAGGAAGTGCGCGCCCTGCGGACCAGCTTCCGCGACCGCTTCGGCCCCATTCCCGCCGAATGTGAGCGCCTGCTTAAACTGGCCGAAATCCGCATTCTGGCCGCTGGCAAGAAAATCAAATCCATCGAAGTCGAAGAGGCTAAACTGATGTTGAAACGCCACCAGGACTACCTGATGCTGCCAGGCGGCCGTTTTCCCCGCCTGAAAACCACCTCCCCCGATGACCGGCTGGATGAAATCCGCAGCCACCTGCGGAAGTTGGAGTAATAAAGAGAGTTGCGAGTTGAAAGTTCAGAGTTCAAGGTTTTCTGTTATTAACTTTGCACTCGCAACCAATGGAGCAAAAGTCCAAAGTCCCGACTCTTGAATTTATTGTTTTTAACTTTGAACACGAAACTTTGAACTTTAAACCAAGGCCGTATATGAACTTGAAATATCTGATTTTCATACTCCTCCTCTCCACCGCGGTTTCATCCCGGGCAGACGGCATCCCCCCCTCTTTCCGCTATGGGGCTGAAGAACGCGCGCGAATTGAGTATTTCGACCACATCCCCAGCAAGGTGGACGTTCCGGCTTATGCACGGAATGGCGAAAACGACTACGTCCGGTTCCGGACCCGCCTCTGGTCTGAACTTGACCTGCTCCCCTCGGTTACGGCCCGAGCCCGGGTGGTTAATGAAAGCCGCGCCTGGATCTATCCCGATGTCTCCCAGAAACCCCAGCGCTCCACCTCGGAGTGGCCGGACGAATGGGTGTTCGACAACCTCTATCTGGAGGCCCGCGACCTGCTCGATAAAACGACAGACCTTCGCGTTGGCCGACAGGAGCTGATTTATGGCAACGGCCGGGTGATGCTGGATGGCACTCCGGGTGACGGCTCACGTACGCTCTATCAAAATGCCGTCAAGGCGAGCATTAAATCCATTCCTGAGTCCAAATTGGATCTCTTCGGCATCTACAATCCCGCTGAAGACCAATGGGCCATTAACGGCGCCCAACGCGACCTGTCGGGATTCCCCAAGGCCCCAGAGGGCGTTACCGAAAGCGGGGCGGGAATGTACCTGACCAATGCCACACTCAAAAACCTGCCCTTTGAGTCCTACCTGATCTACAAAAAGGAAAGCGCCTACAACCAGCCGGTGAAAGCGGATGCGGCGGGCCATTTTGCCCCGCCCCCCTTTGCCTGGCAGACGGTGAACCCCGCCGCCAAGGAGTTGCAAAATCCTGATTTCGACATTGAAACTGCCGGATTCCGGTTGATGCCTGTGTTTAACGATAATCTGACGGGGAACCTGGAAGTGGCCGGACAGTATGGTATGCATGGGGATACGGACATGCATGGGTATATGGTGGATGCCTCCCTTGCCCAGAAGTTTGCCACCACCCCCGCCCTGCCCGTTCTAAAGGCCGACCTGTATCTGCTGTCCGGTGATAACCCCGGCACAGACACGGATGAAGGCTGGAATCCCATCTGGTCACGTTGCCCGCAAAGCAGCGATCTGTATGTCTTCGCCTATGATCTCGAACAATCCGCGGCTCGCTGGTCCAACCTCATTGACCCCAATCTAAGCCTCTCCATCACCCCGACCAAGCGGACCAAAACCACCGCTTCGATTCATTACCTGGCCGCCTTTGAGGCAGACGGAAACGGCGGAGGCCGGGAGCGCGGCTGGTTGGGCCAGCTAAGGGAAGATGTCACACTGGCTGAAAACTCGCTCCGGCCGAAAGATAAACTGATATCGCACTTCCTGATTGAATGTCTGGAACCCGGCAACTACTACAAAAACGACGACACCGCCCTATTCGCCCGCTGCGAGATTTCCTATCTGTTTTAAGCAGAATTACTACTTACCGGCTTACTCCCATTTCCCGCGTTTAATGGCGTCACTGCCGAAGGAGTGGCGCAAGGCATCCACAGCCTGATCCAGTTTCTTGTTGCGGGTGGACTGCGCCTGGCCGGCCAGATCCGTAAACAGTTCCTGCTGGGCGGGTACGGTCTGATCCGGGGTGACGAGATGGCTGACCCCAAAGCCTACCAGCCGGATGGGGCGCACCACGTGTTCACGCTCAAACAGGGTCATAGCGGCGGCAATCAGTTCGCGATCACTATTGAGCGCCGCAGGAAAGGAGAGCTGCCGGGTGATCGTTGAGAAATCGCCGAACCGGAGTTTGATCTGGGCGGTTTTGGCCAGCTTCCCGGACTTGCGCAAACGCCCCCCGACCTCCTCCGTCAACTCGAGAAGGCGTTGCCGGACCCGCTCACTATCCGTTTCATCTTCTGAAAAGGTGTGTTCATTGGAAATACTCTTCTCTTCCCAGTGAGTGATCACCGGCCGGCTATCACGGCCCCGGGCCAGGTCGGCCATATCCGCGGCGCCAGCTTTCCCGAACAAACGCTCCATCGTCCTCATGTCCAGGGCCTGCAACTGACCGATCACCTTCAGGCCTTCCTTTTCCAGATGGGCGCCCGTCACCTTGCCGATCCCCCACATTTTGGTCACAGGGAGCGGGGCCAGGAACGCCATAATCTCGGGCTCGGTCACCGGGACCACGGTGATCCCATCCGGCTTGTTCATGTCGCTGGCCATTTTGGCCAGGAATTTATTGGGAGCCACTCCCACGGAAGCGGTCAGTCCGAGCCGGGTCTTGATGCGCCCCTTCACCTCCCGGGCGATCGTTACGGCATCCCCCCACAATCGCAGCGCCCCGCGGACATCCATGAAGGCCTCATCCAGGGAAAGCGGTTCAACAAACGGAGTGAATTCCTCAAAAATGATCATAATCTGAGCCGAGATTTCGGCATAGCGCTCCATCCGGGGCGGAACAAAAATGGCATGCGGACAGAGCTTCCCGGCGGTGCGCGAGGGCATGGCGGAATGGATCCCGAACCGGCGGGCCTCATAGGAACAGGTGGCGACCACGCCACGTTGATCCGGCGGAGAGCCGACCACCAGAGGGAGCCCCCGCCACTCAGGATGATCCAGCGCCTCAATGGCGGCATAGAAGGCATCCATATCCACATGCAGAATGGTTAAGAGCGGAGTCACGTCGCGAATTTAGACAGGTAGGACTCCAATTCACGCCCGTATTCGGAATCCTTACCGGCATGAACCAGTTGTTTATGAACATGCAGCAAGCCATCAGGTCCGGAATCCACCTCACTGACAGAACTGAAGCGATCCGCGGGATCCGCTGCCAACATTTTACGCAAGGTATGAACCAACCGGTCGTTCTGTCTAACGTAATCAGGCAAAAAGCCCGGCAGGCGTTCAGCCAGTTTCAGTTTGAACCGTAACAGTTCATCCTCATCCAGTGCCGGATCACAAATGGATTCGCCCCGTAGCATTTCCAGACAGACCAGACCGGCACTGAAGATGTCCGACTGGATCTGGGGCGGTTTCCGTTCATGGATCTCGGGGGCCATGTAGATGGGCGTGCCCAGCAGCCAGTTGGATTTCTCGCCCATCAGCACCGCCCGTCCGAAATCGACGAGCTTCACGTAACCCAATCGATCGATCATCACGTTACCCGGCTTGATATCGCAATGGACAAACCCTGCAGAGTTCAGGGCCTCCATTCCGCGCAACATCATCCGCATAATATAGATGGCGACCCCGGGTTGCACACACACCTTGCGGCCATCGAGCCTGAAGATCACATCGGTGAAGCGGGCCCATTCCTCCGAAGTGCTCCGGGCCCGGGTGGTCGCGAGATGGGCGCCATCCAGGAACTGCTTCATATCCACGCCATCGATACCATCCATCTGGAGATAGCCGATCCCGCAGGTCTCTTCATAACTGTCGCGGGAGACCAGATTGGGGCTCTGCATGGCCTGGAGGCGTGACGTCTGGATCGCGATCCGGCCCATATCAGTCCAGTACAACTCAGGGCTCGGATAGATGGCAGGATTGAACAACTTGATGGCGTGGCGGGTCACACACCCCCGGGCGCCCTGTCGTAACCCCAGAAAAACGATCCCCTGCCGCCCGCGTCCCAATTCCTTTAGAAATTGATACGCCGCAGGATAATAGATCCCCTTAACCCGGATGATGGCTTCGTAATTTTCAGTCAGTTGCCCCAGCGTCATATGGGGAGCAGTTCCCGGCACCATCGGCAAACTAACTTCTTGCGCGGCTACATCCACCACGGTATCCGATAACTCCGTGTCATTCGTCATTTCGCAGTAACCGTCCCTTGCTGGCGCCGGACTTCAAACAGGGCGATGGCGGCGGCCACCGCGGCGTTGAGGGACCCCACATGGCCCCGCATCGGAAGCCGGACCACCACGTCGCAGGTTTCCCGGATCAACTTGCCCAGCCCCTCCTCCTCGCTCCCCACAACGATCCCGATGGGTCCCGTCAGATCGGCCTCCTCATAGGGGACCGCGTCGCTGCTTCCCTCCAACCCAACCAGGCGAACCCCCTCCTCCTTCAACGTCAACATCGCCTGATGCAGGTTCACCACCTGAGCCACGGGCACATGCTCGGTGGCGCCGGCCGAGGCCCGGACGACCGCGGGAGTCACCATCACCGCGCGATGGCGGGGGATGATCACCCCATTCACCCCGGCGGCATCAGCCGAACGGATCATGGACCCCAGATTCTGAGGATCCTGCACATGATCCACCAGCAGCACCAGCAAGGGCGATTTGCGCACCTGCGCCCCCTCCAGGACGTCCGAAAGTTCGACATAAGGGTACTCCGCCACCACGGCGGCGACGCCCTGATGGTTTCCGCCACGGCAGAACCGGTCCAGCTCGAATAAGGCCACCGATTGAATTTCCAGGGAACGCTTTTCCGCCAGCTTGAGAAACTGCAGGATGGCTGCGGAGGAGCGGCGGACATTATTCGCCATCAGCAAGCGCTTCACCTCACGCCGCCCGGCCCGCAATAATTCACATACCGGCTGGCGCCCATACACAATATCAGGTTCATTTGACATGGCATCAGGATACACCGGGCCGGCTCATAAAACAATAGCGGTGGAGGGAGCACGGCCGTTCAAGCCGCGGAATGGGTGCGGGACGAATCAAATGTCACGATTTTCGGGCGGGGTGAAAATTCGCCATAGTATTTCTCCGCACATTCAGGACAGACGCCATGAGAGAATTGAGCTTCGGAATGCTCAATCATATATTTCTCGAGCGAGACCCAGTTTTCCCCTTCCTGGATTTTCTTGCAATGCGCACAGATGGACATGAAGCCCTCCAGAAATTTCACCCGCCTTATGAAATACCGGGTCGTAAGCATGGAGAACACACCTAACAAAACCACATAAGCGCCTTCCATGATCGCCTCAGCCCAATTAATCGGCGTGGCCGGGGCGCCGAAGAGCATGTGCGGAAAATCTAATGTTTCATCCCCGACTATCAGGAAGAGCAATACCATGAATCCGAGTAATTGAAGCTCCATGGTCCGCTTCATGATGATTCTCCTGGTCAGACACTGATTCATAGATGGCACCGCCTTTAATTATTTCCCATGAACCACTTCTATACCCGGGCGGCCCTATGAGCAAGGGCGGGAACACCTGATTCGGCTATTGGGTAATCCCTGATGCCTGCCTCCGATGACTTGTTCCGCTGTCTCTTCTTGACTCCCATTCTCGAACCCAGTAGACATAACAGCTTTCCGTCCGATAAGGGCGGGTGATATGGGTTAATATTTTGAAAAAAGGGTACCTATCATGATGATCATGAAGTTCAATAAGATGATCCGCAACAAGGTGGTGTGGTGGATTATTGGCGGTATTGTCATTATTACGTTCGTTGGCTGGTTCAGTCCCCGGGGGGGGTGTGATCGCGCCCGGCCGGCCAATGACATCGGCAGTCTGGATGGCAAGCCCGTGACCGATGCCGAATTGCGGCATGCCCGGTTCAACACCTACCTCAATGTCTGCCTGATGATGGGCCGTATCCCCACCATCACCCCCATGATGGACCGGGAGCTCCGGTCGATGGCCTGGCGCCGGATTGCCGCACTGCGGGCGGCACAGGAATTGAAGCTGACGGCCTCGTTGGAAGAGGTGCTCGCGGCCATTACCACCGATCCTCAGTTCCAGGACGAAGGCCGGTTCAATCCCCAGCGGTATCAGGTGTTTTGTCGCGATGCCCTCAGCCGGTTGAACGCCACCCCTCAACAATTCGAACAGCAACTCAGGGAAAACATCATCCTCCAGAAGCTGCACAACATCACGGCCTCCGCCATCTGGCTGTCGCCCAGTGAACTCAGGCGGATGGCCTCCCGCTACGCGGACTCATTCAAACTGGAGTATGTGAACATCGCCACCAACCTGATTCCCGCCACGGCCGTCACCCTGACGGACCGGAATCTCAACTCATACTACACAGCCCATTCCAATGAATTCCTGGTCCCGGCCAAAGTCAGCGTTCGCTATCTCCAGTTGCCCATCTCCAACTACCTGTCCAAGGTAACCGACAAGGTGGATACCAACACGGTCGAGGATTACTACCTCGCCCATACCGATGACTACAGCACCACCGGCACCAATGACGTCAAGGTGGTGAAGCCGTTGGAGGCGGTGTCGCAGGAGATCTCCAATAAACTGCTGTTCGAGGCCGCCACGCAAATGGCTGCCGACACCCTCAATGAACTCAGTGATGCCCTGGTGCCGAATCGCGAAGGCAAAGCCTCCACGTTTGAGGCCATTGCGCAAAGCGTCCATCTCCCCATCCACGAGACCGGCCTGTTTGACGCCATGAATCCGGTGCCGGGCATCGATGCCGGCCTCGCCTTCAACGAAGCCGCCTTCCGGCTGCGCTCCACCGCGGATGAGTATTTCAGCACGGCCGTCCCCGGGAAGACCTGTGCCTACCTGATGGCGCTGAGCACCAATACCGATGCCTATATTCCCGAGTTCGCGCAGGTCAAGGCGAAGGTTGAACCTCTGGCGCAGGCCAATGCCCTCCAGGCCGCCCTGAACCAGCGGGCCGCCGATCTTCACCAGTTCCTGCAGGCCGGCCTGAACAACAAACGGTCGTTCGCCGCCCTGGCCAAGGAAAAATCGATGAATGTCTCCACCACGGAATACTTCTCGGCTTCCGCAGCCCCCGATGCCGTCAGCTCGTCTGAAATTCTCGGGGATATCACCTTGCGGAACGCCGGTGAATTGAGCGAGGTCCTGCCAGCTACCAGCGGCTTGATGATCGCGTATATTGTAGATCGCCGTCCGGCTGGCCAGGCTGAGCTCGGCTCCATTCAAAACCAGGTGTACATGAATACGAGCCGCCGTCGCTCGCGCATCATCTTCAACGACTGGGAAAAATCCCTCGTTTCCGGAGAGCGGATGAAAGATAAATACAAGCCTGAAGACATTCAGGACATCCCCGCCTCTGATGAACAGGATAAATCTAACTGACTCCGGGCGGTGTCTTGCCGCCATGATTGATCACACCCTCCTTAAGCCGGAGGGCACCGCCCGCGATGTTGAACGACTCTGTGAAGAGGCCATCGCATACGGGTTTGCCGCAGTCTGCGTCAATCCCTGGCTGCTCCCCACGGCGGTGCACGCCCTGTCGGGCACTCCCACCATCCTCCCCTGCACGGTCATCGGGTTTCCGCTCGGAGCCACCACCCCGGCCAGCAAAGCCTTTGAAGCCGGTGAAGCCGCCTCGGCCGGAGCGCGTGAAGTTGATATGGTGCTGGCCATCGGCGCCCTCAAGCAGAAAGCCTATGAAACGGTCCTGTCGGATATCCGTGCCGTCGTCCGGGCGGCCGGCTCGTCCTGCTCCGTCAAAGTCATTCTCGAAATCTGCCTGTTGAATGATGAGGAAAAAGTGAGGGCCTGCCAGCTGGCCGTGGAGGCCGGCGCCCATTTCGTCAAAACCTCCACCGGCTTCAGCACCGGCGGCGCCACCCTTCATGATGTGAGATTGATGCGCACCACCGTGGGATCCCGTGCCGGCGTGAAAGCCAGCGGCGGAATTCGAACGCTGGCGGAGGCGGAAGCCATGATCGCCGCAGGCGCCAACCGGCTCGGAACCAGCGCCGGCATCCGCCTGGTCACCACGCCATGAAAGCCTTTCTCATCGTATTGGATTCAGTTGGCATCGGGGCCGCGCCCGATGCCGGCGCCTACGGTGACACCGGGGCTAACACCCTGGCCCATATCGGACAGGCGGTTGGCGGACTCCGCCTCCCCACCCTGCAATCGCTCGGACTGGGGAATATTCCCCCGCTCCTGCCGGGTGGCCTCGCCATTCCGGGCGTCGCCGCTGTTTCACCCGCAAGGGGTGGCTTCGGGGCCATGCGGGAGCGGTCACAAGGCAAGGACACCACCACCGGCCATTGGGAAATGGCCGGACTCCTGATGGAAAAGGGGTTTCATTTATTCCCCCAAACGGCCCCTTCGTTCCCGGCCCCCCTGATTCAGGAATTTGAACGCCGTACTGGCCGCAAAACCATCGGGAACAAGGCAGCCAACGGGATCGCCATCATCAACGAACTGGGCGCCCAACAACTCAAGGAAGGGTCCTGGATCGTCTATACCAGTGGGGATTCAGTCTTTCAGATTGCCGCTCATGAGGGAGTCATTCCCCTGCCGGAACTTTACGAAGGCTGCCGGATCGCCCGGGAATTATGCGATCCCTACGTGGTGGGCAGGGTGATCGCCCGCCCCTATATCGGTCAGCCGGGTGCCTTCACACGGACCGAAAACCGCCGGGATTTCTCCTATCCCCTGCCCGGGCCCACCGTCCTCAACCGGCTGTCCGAGAGCGGCCTTCCTGTCATTACCGTCGGCAAGCTGGATGATATTTTCAGCGGCAGCGGCGTCACCCGTTCGTTTCATGTGGAAAATAACCCGGATGCTGAAGCGGCCATCTTGAAACTCGCCGGCCAGCCGGACTCCTTTTTCTGTTTTGCCAACCTGATTGATTTCGACATGCTTTACGGACACCGGCGTGATGCGGCCGGCTACGCCTCCGCGCTGGAGCAGGCGGACCGCTTTCTGGGGGAACTCCTGCCCAAGTTGACCGATACCGATCTGTTGCTCATCACGGCCGACCATGGCAATGATCCCACCTTCAAAGGATCCGACCATACCCGTGAATTTGTTCCCCTGCTCACCTACGGGGCCGGCCAGACAAATGCCGCCCTGGGGATCCGCGATGGATTCTATGATGTGGCGCAGACCCTGGCGGCCTATTTCAAGATTCCCGCCATGCCACGCGGCGTCAGTTTCCTTTGATCTGCCGCAGGCCGCGTGTTAAGCTTTCCGCCATGTCTGACATCATTGTTACCTGCGCCCAGTGTGGAAACAACATCACGATTTCGGAATATGTGACCGCCGAGGTCATTACCTGCATAAAATGCAAAGCCCAGGTCCCCATTCCGGTCCGGACTCCTGATCTCACGACCGCAACATCGAAATTGAAAATCGCTCTGCCTAAAGCCCCGGAGCCCCCCCCTGCCACCGCCCTGCCACCACCCGTGAAACTGAGCCGGAAAGCCGCCCAGGCGGCGGCCAAAAAGAATGTTCAACAGTATCTCCCTCAAGGGGGAAAAAAGCGCATCCGTGCCCGCAAAATCAGCACCTTTGAAATCAAGGTCCTTCCCTGGCTGGTGTTCGTCGGACTCCTGCTTGCGTTCGGCTGGATGCGCCACGTCCCGGGCGCCCTGGCGCCTGACATCCACCCCCAGTTTATCCAGGGCGGAGTCTGGGCACTCTTGCTGTTGCATGTTTCCGTGATCTGCCTGGCCTTTGGCGATGATGCCTTCAGCGGCATTCTCTGCTTCATCATTCCGGGGTATACCATCTATTACCTGTTCACACAGGCGGATCAGATCTTATTGCGGGCACTGGTGGCTGCCTTGCTGATCGTATTCGGCTGGGACTTCGTCATCGCTGCCGGAGCATTCTGGAACGAAGTGTATGCCACCGTCTCGACCTGGATTGCCACAACCGACACCATCAAGAAAAAGTAAGGTGTTAAACGTAAAATGTAAGATGTTAAAAACGCATCTGACATCTTACGCTTCACGTCTCACGTCTTACGATTCACCTGTTGCCGGTAACTGGCGATGGCGGTATCGATGATGCTGGCCACATAGACCGCCAGCCAGATAAAAAACGGCACCATTAATGAAGCCAGGCCGGGGGCTTCTGCAGGGGCATTCATCGGGTCAAAGGCCAGGCCATAATAGGTTTTCACGACGTGATAAGCGGATAACAACAGCCAGCCCGCCGACAGGGTGGATGCCGTCAGGAAAAACGCGCCCGTCCCCCACCGGCGCTGCATCAACTGACCGGCCCCCGGGGACACCAGCGCAGAAAGCGCCATGGGCGAGATCACCGGCTTGGGCGGTTGAGTCACATGGAGGGGCGGCGGGGAGGTGGTGGAATTCATCGGCATACGCATCAGGCCAACTGGCCCCCCCCCTGCGCCGGGGGCGGCACGACCACCCGGTTCACCCGCAGTGGATAGCGTAACTTCAGATCCCCATCGAGCAGAATCTCGATCCAATAGACGCCTTCCTTATCGAACTTGAGATTCATGAAAAATTCAACATTGGTCACGGTCGACTCAGGATCGTTCAACTGCACCCGGATCTCCTGTCCTTCGGCCACCACCACGCCCTGATCAGGCCCGATGATCCGGGTTTTCTCCATGAACTGACCCTGCCCGCTGCACCAGCGGTTCACGATACAGACTCGCTGGAAGAGGGCAGGGAACTGGGGCATGCCGATCACATCGAACAGTCCGATCAGGATGAACTTCCCGGAGCGTTCCTGCCGCACATCATCACATAACACGCTCATCTGGAGGTCGGGAATCATCATGATAACGATCCTTTGATTTTTCCACCCCAGGCCTTCAGGTGGGTGACAATGAAATTCACCACGGCGGCATGTGCCTCCCGGCCATTGCCCTCCACCTTGATCGGGGGACCGAATTCAAGACGGATGGGACGCCCGGGGTAAACATAGCCGGCATCCTTGACCCATTTGCCATTCGCCATAAAATCGGTCTTCAGCGCCAGCGGGATCACCGGCACCCCGGCCCGGGCCGCCAGTTTGATCCCCAGGGTGTTAAACCCCTCCAGATCAAATTCGACCGACCGGGTCGCCTGGGGAAAAATGACCACCGTCACCCCCTGCCGGATCAAGTCAGCCCCCTCGCTCAACACCCGTTTCAAATCTTCACGCGGATTCTCACGGCTGACGGCAATATGCTTCACCGCGCACATGATCGGCCCGAAGGCGAAATGCGTCCGCAGGCTCTGCTTCACGACAAACGCCACTTCCTTGAAAGGAAGAATAAAGCAGGGCAGCACAATGGTTTCCAGCGAACTCATATGATTCCCGACGATCACCACCGGCCCCGGGGTGTTGGCCAGATGCTCAAGACCGTTCACTTCAACCCGCCCCCCCACCGCTTCAGTCACATACAGCGCTTTCCAGGAGCGGTTGGCATAACCCGCGGCATCAAAGACGCCCCGCCGGATCATGATTTTGCCAACATAATAGAGCCAGAGAATGCGCGTATGAAAACAGACCGCCCGCAGCCATTCCAGGGGCCCCAATCTCAAGGGCGCCCCCGCCCGGGGCGTCACATAACTCGACAATGACTTAACTTGCTGATGAAACCGTTTAGATTGTTCGAGATTATACATGGTCATCCAATAACTCGTAGGCCAGGACACTTACCCCATACAACGCCGCCGTCTCCACCCTGAGCACACGGGACCCATAGCTGATCGGCAGGGCTCCGGCTTTTTTGGCCAGCTCATATTCACGTGGTGAAAAATCGCCTTCCGGTCCGATCAACAAGCCGACCGAGCCAATATGGCGCTCCCGTAACTCATGAATACAGGATTTCAAGGGACGGCTTTCAGGCTCCAATGAACCGATCAGCAAGGCATCCAGCGCCAGCTCCCGCTCCAGCAATGCGGCCAGCGGCGCCACCGGGTACACCTTCGGAATCCAAGCGGTCCGGCATTGCTTGGCCGCTTCAAACGCGATCCGTTGCCAGCGTATCGTGCGATGATCAGCCCGCTCATCCTCCAGGCGGACCACGCCCCGGTCCGTCATTACAGGCCGGATGGCACAGACCCCCATCTCCGTCGCCTTCTGGATGATCAAATCCATTTTCTGGGATTTGGGGACCGCCTGAATAAGCGTGATGGCGACCCCTGCCCCGGCCTGCCGTTTCCGGTCCACGATCCAAACCGTCACGATCCCGGCATTGCGGGCCGTGATGACCGCCGAGGCCTCTCCGCCCAGGCCATCGCATACCACGACGGTCGCACCGATTTCCTGCCGCAAGACATCCGTTAAATGGTGCGAATCATCACGCGACAGCGTGATGGTGTCATCCTTCCAAACATCGGGGGTAACAAAACAACGCGGGATCATCTGTCAGCGCTCACTTGTCACCGGGTTTGGCCTTGAGGAACTGCTCGGCGCGTTCGTGCAGTTTCCGGCTCAGAGGGTAATTATCATCCGCGCACAAATCACTGTAATCCTTAAGCGCTTTTTTCTGCTTCGAGCTCAATTTGACGGGCACCTCAACGATCGCCCGGATATGCAGGTCGCCCCGGCCATCCCCATTCAGGCTGGGGGCGCCCTTGCCACGCAACCGGAACATATGGCCCGACTCGGTTCCCGCCTCCACCGTCAGCGGCACAAACCCGTCAATGGTGGGCACATTCACATCACCGCCGAGAGCCGCGATATGCATGGGAATAGGAACCTCGCAAAGCAATTCGGAGCCTTCCCGGTGGAACAGGTCATGTTCACGCACATGGAGGATCACGTACAGGTCACCGGCAACGCCGCCCCGTACCCCGCCCTCCCCGCGTCCGGCCAGCCGCAGACGGGAGCCCGTCTCAACGCCTGCGGGAATCCTCAAGGTCAGTCGTTTTTTATTTTTGATCCGCCCCGCACCTTTGCAGTCACGACAGGGCTTGGTAATCATCTTGCCGCTTCCCGAACAGACCGGACAGGTCTGGCGGACTTGGAAGAACCCGCTCGCCGCAATCACAGCCCCCCGGCCCCCGCAATGACGGCAGGTTTCCTCGGAACTTCCCGGCTCACTTCCCATCCCGTTACAGGACGCACACTGCTCGGTCACCGGCAGCGTGATATCCTGCTGCGCCCCGAACATGGCTTCCTCGAAGCCGATCTCCAGGTCGAACCGGAGATCCGCGCCCTGTTGCGGGCCCGTGCGGGAGGTCCGTCGGCCGCCTCCCATCAAATCATCAAACACCCCGCCCCCCTCACCAAAGAGGCTTCCGAACAGATCCTGCAAATCAGAAACATGGGTAAAATCCCTGGAGAAATTGAAGCCATCCGGACCAAAGGTGGACTTCAGCCCCTCATGGCCGTACTGGTCATATTGACGCCGCTTGCCGGCATCACTCAAAATTTCGTAGGCCTCGCTGACTTCCTTGAATTTGGCCTCGGAGCCCTTATCCCCCTGATTCCGGTCGGGGTGATATTGCATCGCCATGCGGCGGTAGGCTTTCTTGATATCATCGACTGACGCCGACCTCGCCACCCCGAGCACCTCGTAATAATCACGTTTTGCAGTCACAAATCAGTCCTCTTAAAATAGACCATTGAAAAACACCATTGGGATTCGGATTCAGCCGGGAAGCAGGCGATGCCCGGAGAACGGGCATTCGCCGGAGACTCAAGGATTGGGTTTCGCGGCAGATCCCTGCTGCGCCACCGTCCGCGAGAGATCCTCCTTCAGATAGACAAGCACATCCTTGAATTTAACCATATTATCAGGCGCGGCTTCGATCAGGGCTTCATGGGCCGAAATCATGGTCTGGGTCATCTGCTTCTTGTCCGACCCGATGTCCAGCGGCATGCTTTGACGGGTCATGTCACTCGCCGCGGCGGTATCGATTTTGACCAGATGATTGATCCCCAGCATTTTGATCAAAAAGGCATTTTTATCACTGATATTCCGCAGGATAATTTCACCGTCAGATTTCTTGATCTGGGTGGCCAGACCGGCCAATACCCCCATAAAGGTGCTATCCATGCCCACACAATCCTGCATCTCGATAATCACCCGGCGACAACCCTTTTCAATGGCCATCAATCCGAATTGTTTGAGAGCGGGCCCGATTTTGAAAGTCGCCCGTCCATGTACCCGAACCAATGCGTCGAGGGACTGAATTGCAACTTCTACGCTGTCACTGGATATTTCCATAAGATCCCTTGTTATAACTGGCCAAAGGCTAACACCCATGGCGGTTGCTGTCAACGGGGTGAAGCGATTACCAGAACAATTTCACCTTTGATGGTCCGCCCTTGAAAAACGCGTTTAAGCTCCGTTGCCCCCCCCCAGACGGTCTCCTCGAATTTCTTCGTCAGCTCGCGCCCGACAAAGAGCTCTCGCTCCCCCAGCGTCACCTCAATTTCATCCAGCAGCTTCATCAGGCGGTACGGGGACTCAAACACCGCCACCGGAACGGGACAGGTGGCGAACTCCAGCAGGAATTTCCGCAGGGCCCCGCTTTTCCTGGGGGTGAAACCGGCAAAGACAAATCCCGCACCGGGAAAGCCGCACAGCGAAATCGCCGCAGTGACGGAAGACGGGCCGGGTACGCAAATCACCGGAATCCCGGCCTTGCGGCAGGCGGCCACCATCCGCGAGCCCGGATCGGATACCCCCGGCATCCCGGCATCGGACACCAGCGCCAGCGACTCACCGGCACGTAAACGGGCCAGAATGCCATCCACCCGGGCCGCTTCATTGAATTTATGGCAGCTATACGCAGGGGTCTTGATCCCGAACCGGTCTAACAGAATACGGGTGTGCCGCGTATCTTCGGCTAAAATCCCGTTCACCTGCTTCAACGTTTCAATCGCCCGGGCCGATAAATCGTCCAGATTCCCGATGGGCGTTCCCACTACATACAGTCCCTGCGCCATGCTCATATTTGTTCCTAACCGCCTATCGTCGAAACGGCTTCCACCTTGGCACCCCTTGGGGCGCGTTTCACTCTGTTCTTGTCGTTTTCCAAGCCCTCATTACAATGTCACCCATTTCAAAGGGATTCAGGGACGAAAGCAATGAGAATCTGTGTGGATATACAGTCAGCCGTTTCACAACGGGCCGGAGTGGGGCGTTACACGAGAAATCTGGTGGAACATCTCGCCCCGCTCATGGCGCCCACCGACGCCCTGGATTTGTTCTACTTCGACTTCCATCGCCGTGGCCTCGATTTCCCGTGCCCCGGCGCCCATCAGAAACCCGTACGCTGGATGCCGGGCAAATACGCACAACAGGCGTGGAAACGGCTTCAATGGCCACCCTTTGACTGGTTTGCCGGAAAGGCCGATCTCTATCATTTTCCAAATTTCACCATCCCTCCGCTCACCCAGGGGAAGAAAGTCGTGTCCATCCATGACATGAGTTTTCTGCGTTACCCGGAATTTTCAGAAAAAAAGAACCTGGCCTATCTTTCCACTTTTATCCACGACACCGTCCGGCGTGCCGATGCGGTCATCACGATTTCAGAATTCAGTAAAAAAGAAACCGTCGCGCTACTGGGGCTGGATCCCGCCCGTATCTTCTCGACCCCGTTAGGCGTCACCCCAGGGTGTACCCGTCCCCCGGCCGCCCACATCTCCGAAACCCGGCGGAAACTGAATCTGGAGCGTCCCTATCTCCTGAGCGTCGGCACCCTGGAACCCCGCAAAAACATCCCCTTCCTGATTGACGTCTTTGAACAATTACCGGACTTTGACGGCGATCTGGTCATTGCCGGTATGAAGGGGTGGAAGGTGGAGCCGATCCTGGAGCGTATGAACACCTCCCCGCGCAGGGACTGCATCCGCTACTTGGAATATGTCTCCGACGCGGATCTGTTCGCCCTCTATGCCGGGGCCGAACTTTATGTCATTACGTCCCATTATGAAGGGTTCGGCCTCCCTCCGCTCGAGGCGATGGCCTGTGGCACCCCCGTGGTCTCCTCCATGGGCGGCTCACTCCCGGAAATGCTGGCGGGGGAGGCCTCGGTGCTGATCCCCGGCTTTGACGCCGGTGTCTGGTCCGCCACCCTCATGGCCCTGCTGAATGATCCGGCCCGCCGCCGGAGCCTCGCCCAACAGGCCCCCGCTCACGCCGCCCGCTTCTCCTGGCGGGACACCGCTCTTAAAACACTGGATGTTTACCGGAAGGTTTTGTCATGAAGATCGCACTCGACGCCCGCTGGATATTCAACGAGATCTCAGGCATTGGCGCCCATACCCGCGAATTGATCCGCCACATCGCCCGCGAGGATCATACCAACTCGTACCTGCTGATTTTTTCCGACCGGACGCTCGCCGAGCGGACCTGGGTAGAGGCCGAACTGGCCGACAAACCGAACTTCCGGCCCGACATCGTCCCCTGGAGCGTCTTCTCCCCCCACAGTCAACTCATGCTCCCGTCACGACTCGCCCGACACGGCATTGAGGTCTATCATTCCACCAATTACATGATCCCGCTTTCCTGCTTCCCGCGCGGCCGGGTCGGAAAAATCCGCTGCGTGGCCACCATTCACGATCTGATTCCCCTGCTCTTCCCCTCGGCCACCCCGCGGGCATTGAAAACCAGACTCTTTCCCATCTACCGGCGCCTGATGCTTGAAATCGGGGCACGCG
The DNA here is from genome assembly GCA_037128595.1 of bacterium. Lineage (NCBI taxonomy): Bacteria > bacterium. The sequence goes on along the minus strand of JBAXWB010000004.1, from coordinate 34,282 downwards.
CGGACCGGATCATCGCGGTCAGCGAAGCCTCCCGCTCTGACATCGTGGAGCATCTCAACATCCCACCGGACCGGCACAATACCGTGAAGGTCATCTACAATGGCGTTTCCCCCAGTTTCGTCCCGGCCCCGGTACCGGACCCGCTCCGTGATGATCCCGCACGACCGCGCACCCTGCTTTATGTTGGCCGGAGTGACCCATATAAAAACCTGACGTTGCTGATCCAGGCGTTCGCCCTGGCCCGGCAGACCGCCCCCTTCCCACTGAAGCTGAAAATCCTCGGCCCCCCCGATCCACGCTACCCGGAAGCCGGCCAGCTGGTCAAAGAACTGGGCCTGGAGGAGGCCGTCCTCTGGGCGGGCTATCAAACCAGCTCCGCGCTCGTCAAGGCCTACCAGGATGCGGATCTGGTGGTGCTCCCTTCCCGTTATGAAGGCTTCGGGCTCCCCGTGGTCGAGGCCATGGCCTGCGGCACGCCCATGGTATGCAGCGATATCCCTGTCCTCAAGGAAATCGGAGGTGAGGCGGCCTTCTACACCCCGCTCGGCAACATCCCCGGACTGGCGGAAGGCATCATGACCGTCCTCACCGATGCCCGCTTGCGACGCACCCTGATTGCGCGAGGCTTTGAGCAGGCACGCCAGTTCACCTGGGCCCATGCCGCCCAACAAACCATCGCCCTCTATAAAGACCTGGCGACGACGCCATTAGGAGTGTAACCCCATCATGAGCTACACATTCCCTCCTTCCTGGAAAACCCTGCGCGTGGTGCTCTGTCATGACTGGATCACCGGCATGCGCGGAGGGGAACGGGTCTTGGAGATCCTCTGCGAGGGATTCCCCGGGGCACCCATCTACACCCTCATTCACAATCCGGGTCCCATTACCGACACCATCAACCGCCATCCCATCCACACGTCCTGGCTTCAGGCTATTCCCTCCATTGAAAAGCGCTATCGCTATTTCCTGCCATTTTTCCCCTCGGCCATTGAACAATTCAAGATCCCCCCGGCCGACCTGATCATCAGCACCAGCCACTGCGTCGCCAAAGGCCTGCGCTCGGACACCCCCCATCTGTGTTACTGCTTCACCCCCATGCGCTATGCCTGGCTGTTTCATGACGAATACCTCAAGGGAAACCCTCTGAAGCGGTTGCTGGCGCGCCCCCTGCTGGCCTGGTTACGGCGCTGGGACCGCTTGACGGCCCACCGGGTCACCCGTTTCGTGGGGATCAGCCACTACATTGCCGCCCGGATCAATCGCTTCTATGGCCGCGAGGCGGACGTCCTGTATCCGCCCGTCGACCTCGACCGCTGGACCCCGGATTACCAACCTGCCGGCGACTTCGACCTGATCGCCTCGGCCCTGGTCCCTTACAAAAAAATCGATCTGGCGGTGACCGCCTACAACCGAACCGGCCGTAAATTAAAAATCGTGGGAACGGGCACCGAGTTTGAAGCGCTAAAGGCCATGGCCAGCCCCAACATTGAGCTGCTAGGCCGGCAAACGGACGAGGAATTACTGGAGCTCTATCGCCGGTGCCGCATATTTATCTTCCCGGGCGAGGAAGATTTCGGGATCGCGCCGCTCGAAGCCCAGGCCTGCGGCCGCCCGGTGGTGGCCTACGGCCGCGGCGGCGCCCTGGAAACCGTCAAGGCGAAGGTGTCCGGACTCTTCTTCGACCAGCAAACCCCCGACGCCCTTATCGCCGCCATCGAGGCCTGTTCAAACCAAACCTGGGATCCCCGCCTCATCCGCGCCCACGCCGAGTCCTTCAGTATCCAGGCCTTCATCAACGGCCTCGACACCCTGATCCTGAAAATGGTCAAGGGGCCTCCCCGCTAAAACGATGAATCGGTTGCTCAAGCTTCAATGATCCAGCACGTCACGGACATGTTGCGCGAGTTCAGCCCTGGTGAAAGGCTTGTGCAGTATACATATTCCCGGAGTCAACTGGCCGTGCTGCTCCATGATGTCCACCGGATATCCCGACATAAACATGATGCGGATGTCAGGCCGGATCTTCCGGATGCATTCCGACAATTCACGCCCGCCCATGGCGGGCATAATCACATCACTGAGCAGCAAGTGAATCGAATCCGGGTATTGCTCGCATAGCTGCACAGCGCTCCGGGGCGTGCTGGCGGTTAACACCGTATACCCTTGCTGCGCCAGATGCCGCCGGGCGAGATGGAGCACACTCTCATCATCTTCAACCACCAGCACCGTCTCCGTCCCTGTGGGAATGGGGCTCACGGTTTCTTCTGTCATGTCGCCCGTGGCCTGGCCACAGCTTGGCAAGTAGATGACAAACGTAGTGCCGACGCCGGGCATACTGCTCACCGTAATGGCCCCATGATTCTGTTTGACGATCCCGTACACCGTGGCCAATCCCAGACCGGTCCCTTTCCCCACTGCCTTGGTGGTGAAGAATGGCTCAAAAATATGAGATTGCAGTTCCTGTGACATGCCCGCTCCATCGTCACGGAAAGACAGCGTCACATAATCCCCGGGCGACACGAAATCAACCTGATTCGTGCACTCGGCCTCGCAAAGTGTCCGATTGGCGACCTCAATGGAGATATGCCCTGCCTGGGTGATGGCATCGCGCGCATTGGCGGCCAGATTGACTAACACCTGATCCAATTGCCCGCGATCCAGCAACACCTGCCAGAGTTCGGGAGTCCCCGTGAAATTCAACTTGATGTTTTCGCCAATCACTCGGGTGATCATCTTCATGCTGTCATGAATCGCCTCGTTCAAATCCATCATCACCGGGGAGATGGGCTGTTTCCGTGAGAAGGCAAGCAATTGCCGGGTGAGTTCCGCAGAGCGGACCGCCGCGGTCTTGATTTCATAGAGATCGGCCACAACAGGAGGGGCGAGCGGGGAATTCTTCAGGATTTCATCCACACAGCTCAAGATGATATGGAGTTTATTGTTGAAATCATGAGCCACCCCCCCCGCCAGCCGGCCCACCGCCTCCAGTTTCTGGGCCTGACGGAGCAGGTCAGCAAACTTTTCGCGTTCCGCCTCGTGCTGCTTCTGTGCGGTAATGTCAATGGAGAGAATGAAAATCCCCTCCTCAACGGGCTGAATGCTCAATTCAAACCATCTGCGAGAGTTATCCCGATAAATGAATTCGTTCTCCATTTTTTCCGCTGTTCTTTTTTCCATACATCGCTTGAGGGTCGCAAACATCGCCGTCCCCTCAATGCCAGGAAATGCCTCCATCATCGTGCGACCCAGCAATTCCTCCCGGTTTAGTTGTCCATGCCGGACGGCGGAATCGTTAAGATACAGATAGTGCCAGTCAAACCCGATGATCTGACAGCCTTCAATGAGATTGTCCAGACCGCTTTTGATCCTTTTTTCAGCCTTGAGCAGTGATTCCTCGATCCGTTTACGGCCGGTGATATCGCGGATAAAAGAGACCAACCGCCCGCCATCGACGGGCCTGTATTGGACACTGACTTCAACGTCATACAGGGTTCCATCCTTTCGACGTTGCCGGGACTCGAAACGATCCGCCCCCTGCGCCATAACCTTCTGGATGTGAACGGTGATATCTTCAGCCGATTCGACCGCCTCCAGGTCGGGTATCTGCATGGTCAGCAGTTCTGCCTCGCTGTAACCGCTCATCCTGCAAAACGTTTCATTGACTTCCATCAAATGCCCCTGCATATCCGCAAGCCAAAACCCGTCCATGGCGATCTGCAGGATCGTCTTGTACCGTGCCGCGCTGGCAAGCAGCGCGATTTCAGCCCGCCTCCGTTTTGAGATATCCGTCATCACGACATGGGACAACAGGGCGCCATCGGCCTCCTTCGCAAGGGTTTCCACCAGATGCGCCCAGAAAACGCCCCCATCCTGTTTCTTCAGCCTCACTTCGCAATCATGGCTCTCACCGACGTGCTCTTCGCCTGTCAAATCCGTCGGCTGCGACTCTAATAGCCGCTTGCGATGCAGGTAATAGATATCCTTGTCTTCTTCAACGATGAAGTCGGCGAGGGCCTGGTTAACCAGCGCGCCCCTCGCCACGCCGAGCATCGTGCTGGCGGTAAGATTAGCCTCAACAATTACCCCCCCCTTCGTGAAGGAGAAATAGCCGGCCGGCACTGAATTATAGAGGCGGTAATAGCGTACCCCTGCGGCTTCCGCATCATCCTGCGCCCGCTGGAGTTCCTCGTTCTGCATCTCCAGCTCAATTTGATGCACGTTCAGTTCCTGGAGCGTCTTTTGCATTTGGACAGGGGTCATCGCGGCCACGGTTTCGGGAGAGAGCGTGATCCTGGCCTCGGCCTGCTTGCGCAGGGTGGCCCTGGCCTCGAGCCGTATTTTTCTGGTGACCTCCGCACCGGGAGCCTCAGACTCATCCTTTGACATCCGTAGAGGTCGTTTACGCTTATCGTCAGTGGACATGGAAAGTGCTCCTTACCTCAGTTCGACCATACGCCTCCGGCCTTAATTATCAATCAGGGACTCCCTGATTCAGCCGTCAGATATCCCCTGATTGTTTCACGCCCTGTGGACGGGGAATTCGGGTAGGGTTAAACCCCATTTAGCGGGATCGATTGAGCCTTTATACTGTCTAAAGTAAGGAATGGAGGATTGACCTGGGGGTCAGCCACCACCTTTACAACAATGGGAGTCACACTCCCGCAACAAACGAGACAAGAATCAAATTCTTGAAGGAGATCATATGGGCTTTATTATCGCCGTATTAGTTGTCGTCATTCTGGTCATTGTGATTACCCGAATCATCTAAGAGAAGAAGGACACCGTGGTTTCAGTTCCTGCCATTCAACCCGTACATCTGGAGGTACGGGAACTCTCGAAAGTCTACCCGGGTAACAGGGGATTACTGGCCGCCAGTTTCAGCGTGGCCCCGGGTGAATTGATCGCGGTGGTCGGTCATAATGGCGCCGGCAAATCGACTTTGCTTAAGTTATTGGCAAGCTGGCTGAATCCGGATAGTGGACAGGTCACGGTCCAGGGAGCCGATCTACGGGATCGATTGGCAATCACCCGGAAGATCGGGTTTGTCCCCGAGACGCCCAATCTGCATGACGCCTTTACAGTTGATTACAATCTGAGGCTTTTTGCCCGCCTGTTCGGGGTTCCCGGCACACGTGTGGAGGATACCCTTCGAGAATTCAAGCTTCTCCCCTTTCGGCATAGTGCCGTACGGACCTTGTCAAAGGGCTTGAAACAACGGGTCAGCATCGGCCGCTCGCTCCTGGCGGATCCCCCCATCCTGCTTCTGGATGAACCCACCTCGGCGCTGGATTTTGAAGCGACCAAGGATATCTATCGCCTGATCCTCGGCATTCACGCACAGGGGAAAACGGTCCTGTTCACATCGCACCGCCCGGAGGAAATCAAGTCCCTTGCCACGCGCATCCTTGTTCTCCATGAGGGAGGGGTGGTTTTCGATGGCGCCCCCGACACGTATTTTAAATCCACCTACTACCAGACGTTATACGTATGATCCGCACGGTCATCACCTTGCTCACGCATGACCTGGCCGTCGCGTTTAAAAGCAAGACGCTCTTTCTTATCATTTGTATTCCCCTCTTCGTATTCGCGACATTGACGCTGGTTGATCCTTCCGGCACGAGCCTGACGCCGCGCAAACTGGCTTTGATTCACTCCGGAGCATATGCCCCCGGCGTGCTCACCCATATCCGGTCCGCACCCGCGCTGATGACCGTTATCTGGGTGCCTGATTACGCGGCAGCCACCCGATTGCTCCAGAAACGGGCCCTTGACGGCATTCTGATACCGGACGGAACGGATCCCTCACGCCTTCAGTTGATTGTGGTTAAACACGCCTCTACTGAAACGCAGACCATCCTGCAACTGATGGCCTCACTACAAATCTCAACCGAAGGTAAATATCCCGGCTGGATCGCCTCAGTAAGGGCGCTCCAGACGAGTTCGATCACGCGCCAGACGCTGCCGACGTGGATTTTGATGATGGTCCTCCTCGTCGGGTTCATCGTGTTGCCCTGCCAGGTTGCCGAAGAAAAAGAAAAACAACTGCTTCTGGGGTGGATGCAAACACCTGTTCGTGAAAGCGAATGGCTGGCCGCCAAACTGGTCTATGGAATCGTCTTGATGCTGATTTCGGTGGTGGCGCTCCAGTGGATGGACGGCGACTCCAGTGGCACCCACGGCGTGAGTTATCTGGTGATGGTGTGTACCGGCGGCTTCTGTTTCGGCGCGCTAGGGATCTGCCTTGGACTCCTGTGCCGCAACCAGGCGAGTGCCAGAACACTGGGGGTCTTGTGCTATCTGCCGCTCTTGCTGCCAGCCGCGCTGTCCGACATGTCCCCGGAACTGAGACACGTCGCGCCCCTGGTTCCTTCCTACCATTTCTATGAACCGATCCGGGCAATGCTGCTTGAGGACAGTGGGTTAGGCGTCTTCGCCCCGTCGTGGGTAAGCCTCATGGCCATCGGCCTGCTGGCCTGTTTCGTGTCCCTTCGCCTGGTCAGGAAACGCTGGTTGATGTAGCGTCCCTGATTCCGGCATTGAATATGTATACTATTCCGGTAATAGGAGTACACTTAACCGAAACAACCACAAGGAGATCTCATGAACGAAGCTGAACGCCTGCCCTTGATTACGAAACCGACCATCGCCGTAGCCGCCACCAATAAGGCCGACGGCCTTGCCGCCCAAAACGACACCATTGCCGCCGCCAGTATCGGGGGAGTGGCGTTCCGCTCGGCCGCCACCCTTCTCGTCACCGTCGCTAAGGTGGACGGCTACCAGAAGTAATGCGGACTATGACTTAACGACAATTTTCATATCCGCCCGCCATCCTCCCGCGTCGGCCAGGACCTTTCGATGGTCCGCCTGATATTCAAACGTGAAGAGGATGCGCCCTTTTAATTTTCCTTCCGCCTGCACACGGTAGTTCAAAATAATCCCGCCGAAAAATGACGGGGCCTTGGGCTTTTCGTGTAATAACAGGGAGCCTTCCAACAGTTTTTTCGCCATGGACTCGGGCATATCCCAATGCCCGGTCTCCCATAACTTATCCTCAGCCAATTTCGTCAGCCGGTTCTTGTGGTCACGCTCGATCAGATGGATTCGCTTGCTTTTGACGGTCATAATGTTGGCTATTATCGCGCCAAATGCGACTCATGTCGAGGTTTGAGTTGAGGGCATGCGGTCCGGCAGGGAAAACCGGAAGGTCGCCCCGGACGGCTCCTTCCCCTCGGCCCACACCCGGCCCCCATGCCGGTGAATAATGCGCTGGACAATCGCCAGGCCCATCCCGCTCCCCTCGAATTCCTCCGGCTTGTGGAGTCGCTGAAACGCGCCGAACAATTTACCCGCATAGGCTGGATTGAATCCCACCCCTGAATCCTTGATATAGTAGACCCGGTTAGCGGCTTCAATGGACCCACCGATTTCAATCTCCTTTACCGGCGAGGGAGATGTGAATTTCACGGCATTGGAGATCAAATTGGTCCATACCTGCCGTATCAGCACCGGATCCCCCCAGGCCTCAGGCATCGTCCCCACGGTCAACGTGAAGGTCGCACGGACCGGCTCAGGAATCACCTCGTGATAGACCGCCAGCACCAGGGCACGCATGTCTATCAGAACGGGCTTCAGCTCACCCTTGGTCGTACGGGACAAAGTCAATAAATCCGTAATCAACCGGTCCATTTTACGGGTATTCGCGCGAATCACCCCCAGGAGACGGCGCCCCTCATCATCAAGTTTTTCCCCGTACCCCTCCTCCACGAAACCGGAAAACCCATCAATGGCGCGCAAGGGCGCACGCAAGTCGTGCGAGACCGAATAGGCGAACGCCTCCAACTCCTTATTGGTGCATTGCAACTGGTCGGTGAGATCCGCTACCTGCTGTTCACGCGTGGCGTTCAACGCATTCAGGGCCACCAGTTTGCCTTTCATTCTGCGAACAAACCGCATCCCCATGATGATCGCTGGAATGGCCCCCGCCCCCACCGCCATTGTGGCACACAGCACACCCCACATGAACATCTGATTCATGAAACCTCCCTGTCGTCAGGTTATGAAATCCAACGCCAACTGATCCGTCATCATCGGCAAGGACACAAACACCTTTGCCCCCTGCCCTGCGGTGCTGACCACATCAAGCATCCCCCCCATGGCGGCCAGACGCTCGTGGATATGAAAAAGTCCGAACCCGCAGGCGGTATTTGAAAACCCTGAGAAAGGTTCAGGAAATCCGACCCCCTGATCTGAAACGATAATATGAAGCCGCTGGCTGTCCTTCATCATGAGGGTGACCATCGCCACATTGGATTTGGCATGTTTGGCGACATTGAATAATAACTCCCGTATCACTTGAAATACAAATATCCCCATGGTATCAGGGATTTCAAGCGAGTCCTCCCCGCCCAACTCCACCGTCACCCCGTATTTGTCTTTGATCCAGTCGGCCAGCCAGCGCAACCCCGGCATGATCCCCGCATCAAGCAAAATGGGGGGATATAATTCCCGGGTGAGCGAACGGGAGGCGCTCATCGCCGAAGCGATCAAGTCCTGGACTTCCTGGACCGCTTGCGCCTGCTCGGCCGCCGGCAACGGGAGCGACAGCAGGCTGACCTTCATACTGGCGGCCACCAGAAACGGTTGAAGATGATCATGGAGCTGCAGGGCCAGACGTTTGCGTTCACGATCCTCGGCCTGGGTCAGCTCCATGGCCAGTTTCCGGAGTTGCGCCACGCTACGGGCTAACGACACGTTTGAGGTTTCCAATTCCCGGGTCCGGTTCAGTACCCGGATCTCGAGCGTCTCCGCCAACGCCCGCAACCGCTCTTCACGTTCCCTTAACTCATCTTCCGCCCGTTTGCGCTCGGTGATGTCGCGGATCGCGGCCACATGAACTGAACGCCCCCCCTGGATAAAGGAACGGGCCATGATTTCGACCGGAAAGACCACGCCATCCGCCTTGCGATGGTACCGTAACGGAATGTAAATGATGTTCCCTTTTTGCTGGTGCGCGCCAGAGGTTTTCCGTTGGGTATCCTCCGGCTGCGCGGACAAATCCACATTCCGCATGGACATTAATTCCTCGCGATTGAGGCCGTAGAGGGCTGAGGCGGCCGCATTGACTTCAACAATCTGGCCCACCTCATTATCGATCAGGAAGATGGCATCGGACTCCAGCTCAAACAACTGGCGGTAACGGTCCTCGCTTTCCCGCAGGGCCTTTTCCTCGCGCTTGCGCTCAGTGATATTGCGGCTGATGAGGTACAGGGTCCCATCCGACAGCATTCTCATCCGCATTTCCACCATGATACAGGAGGCATCCGGCCGCATCAGCGCCCGTTCCGCCACCGAGACTTTCCCCTGACTCAACCAGTCGAAGCGCCAGGGACTTTTCTCAAGGCTCTCAGGGGTCACGGGTAATTCCGAAACCGGCTGCCCGATGATCTTGGCCCGCGCCAACCCCAGCATGTCACACATGGCCTCGTTGGTGTCGATAATCACCCCGTCACGGGTCGCCACCATCACCCCATCACCTTCAAGCTCGACCAGCGCACGATAGTAGTTTTCGCCATATTGCCGCATCGCCTCCGACGCCCCGGGATTTGCCTGGGCCGGATAGGATTCAACGGCCGCCAGGAAATCGAAGGTCGCCTGAGAAGTATCCGGCGGGGTGGCCGGCAAGGGCGGAGCTCCCGGCAAGTCATGACAGGCAATGTATTGCGGCTTCACATCCATCAGCCAGCTCCTTGGTTAAAACTCCATGTTTCACACGACAGTTCAAATATAATCCTCCCGCAAGTAATTGCAAGCCCGGACTGGAAAGGATCGGAATGCATGGGAATTTTAAAAATGGATTTTACCGGTCGGATGAGATTATGATCAGGGAGCAGATTTTGCAGCTATGAACCTACATGACGATAAACGCGATGAATGTTTGCGAGCCCTGATTGCCTCGGGCTCCGGCACCATTCACCTGGCCGGTATTTGCGGGGTGGGCATGGCCGGGCTCGCCGTGCTTCTCAAAGCCCGCGGTTTCCGGATCACCGGCTGTGATGTGATGCTCAATAAACTGGCCCACTGGCTCAGGGAACGGGGGATTGACCTCAGCGAGCAACACTCCCCTGCCCACATTACGCCCGAAGTGAACTGGGTCATCCGCAGTGCGGCCGTGCCGGAATCCGCCGCAGAAATCCAGGCTGCCTTACAAAAGAATATTCCCGTTTTCAAACGGGGGGAAGTCCTGCCGGCCTTACTGGCCTGCGCCCCCACCTCGATTGCCATCGCCGGAACCCACGGCAAAACCACCACCGCGTCCTTTACGGCCCAGCTCCTGACCGCTGCCGGTTGTCAGCCCTCTTTCTGCATCGGCGGAGAAGTGGAGCCCCTGGGCGGCGTGGCGGGCGCCGGCGCGGGCAACCTCACGGTCGCCGAGGCCGATGAAAGTGACGGCACCCTTGCCTTGTACCACCCGGATATCGCCGTCATCACCAACATCGATTTCGACCACATGGAACATTTCTCCGGCGTGGACGCGTTTGAGGCCTGTTTCCTGAGGTTTATCACGCAAACCCGCCGGTGTCTGATCTACTGCGCCGATGATGAACGGGCGGCCAAACTGTGCGGCCAACAGGGGCATGGCGTCTCCTACGGACTGTCGGCCACCGCCCACCTTCATGCCAAACGCCTGCAGGAGCACCCCGCCTCGACCACCTTTCAGGTCTTGTGGCGGAACCAGGACCTCGGCCTGTTTACCGTCCCTGCCCCAGGCCGGCATAATGTCCTGAATGCTTTAGCCAGCCTGGCAGTGGGCCTGGAACTCGGGGTGCCACCGGACCAGCTCCGCACCAGTCTGGTAAAAGTGGCGCTTCCCCGGCGCCGGTTCGAGCGCATTATCGATCGCGAGGATGTCGTGGTAATCTCGGATTATGCCCATCATCCGGCGGAGATCACCGCGTTGGTCAGCGCGGCCCATCGGTTGGGCCGACCCCGCACCTTTGGCGTCTTCCAGCCGCATCGCTATACCCGGACCCTGGCGCTCGGCCCCGACTATCCACGCTCGTTCCAGGGGTTGGACGAGCTTATCCTCTGTCCCGTCTATGCCGCCTCGGAAGCCCCCCTTCCGGGCGGCTCCATCTGGGATCTCTATGCCCATTGCCGGAGCCAGCACGCCCTGCGCACCGTGGTGGCCCCCTCGCTGCGCGATGCCTGGGAGTATAGCCGCAATCAGTTGAGACTGGGGGATCTCTTCCTCATCATCGGAGCGGGGGACGTCGAACGTATTGCCGCCTGGGCCCGGGATGACCTGACTCATTCACGTGTCGACGAACTCCACACCCTGACCGGGCGCGCCATTCGCCAGATCGACCTGACCACCACCCTCGTCAAGGGGAATGAGTCCATGGCGGGCCGCACCACCCTCGGCGTCGGGGGGCGGGCCGACCTGTGGATGGAGGTCGGAACGGAACCGGATCTTGTCAAAATCGCCCAGTGGTGCCGCCAGGAATCCATCCCGCTGCAAATCCTGGGCGGCGGCAGCAATGTCCTCGTCAGCGATCTCGGCGTCCGGGGTGTGGTGGCCAGACTCACCGGCGAATCGTTCCGCCGGATTGAGAAACGGAACGAACTCGTGGTGGCCGGCGCCGGAACCCCGCTGGCGCGCCTGACCAACTGGGCGGAAGAACACCAGATCGCCGGCTTTGAATTTCTGGAAGGCATCCCCGGCACGGTGGGCGGTGCCGTCCTGGGCAATGCCGGAGCCTGGGGCGGTTCCATGGCCGACCTCCTGGCCTGGGTCCGTATTCTGGACCGGGACAACCGGAACAGCATCCTGACACGCGAAATGCTCGCCTTTGGCTACCGCACCTGCCCCACCCTGCGGGACCAGATCATCCTGGAGGCCGGCTTCCGGCTCCAACCGGGCGATGCCTCTGCGATTCGACGCAAACACCTTGAACTGGCCACCCACCGGGTCTGGACGAAAGGCCTGCGGACCGCCGGCTCCATATTCAAAAATCCCACCGGCCTCTTCGCGGGAAAAATGATTGAACAGGCCGGACTCAAGGGCTTCACCGTCGGGGGGGCCAGCATTTCGATGCAACACGCCAATGTCATTGTGACGCAGCCCGGGGCAATGGCTTCGGATGTCCGCGCCGTCCTGGAAATCACCCGCGAGACCGTCCAGCGGCAGCAGGGCCACCGACTCGAAACCGAAATCCAGATCATGGAATAAGCCGGCAACTCCGATGATGCAGGACTGGGGAAAACATGCTACGTTATAGGTAGTTTCAACAACAGGGAGAACTTATGACTATCAATGAACTATCACGCGATGAAAAACTGGCCCTTGTCGCCTTGACGGAAGTCGCGGTCATCAGTGACCGGGATATCACTGATAATGAGGTGGCTCAGGTTGAAGCGATTGTGGATGAGCTTGGCGAAGATCTCTTTCATGAACTGGCGGAAGAGGCCGAAGGCCGCTTTGCCGAACGCACCGCGCTGAAAGCCTTCCTCACGACCCTCACCAATCCCGATGCCCGCGAGTTGATTTTCGGCACCGTGCTCAACGAGAATCTGGCCAACACGATTCCCCATGAACAAGCTGAATTTATGGATTGGCTCGCCGCCACCTGGAATCTGCGTGTCGATGTTCAGAAAGGTGAGTAGTCCCTGAAAGCACGCGATACCATGGACGCGCTGGCCAGCGGGCTGGCCGTTTTAGTTGATGCTCTTGCGATTTTCGGCGGGTTTCTGGCCGCCACTTGGTTGCGCTTTGACAGCGGCCTGATCGCTGTGGACAGTATGCCGCCGCGCCTGTACTTCATGTACGGCTGGGGGGCCGGAATTACCACCATTATCTTTCTGTTCATCTATCGCGCCCTGGGACTCTATGTCCGCCCCCAGCAGGGCCATTTTCCCGGTCGGATCCCCCGGCTGATCCGGGCCACGGGCCTGGGCATTCTCATCACCACGGCCCTGGCCTTTGCCATCCGTCCGGATGATTTCCCCCCCTTCTCCCGTTTGACCATTGCCCTGGCCGCCGGATTTATCCTGTTCCTGGTTATTATCGAACGCTGGCTGCTGTTCCGGCTTGAAATCTATCTCGCCCGCCATGGGAATAACCACAAACGCATCCTGATCATCGGCACCGACCTGGTGGCGGCCCACCTGAAACGCGGCCTTGAGTCCGATCCCCGCCTGCGCTCACGAGTCACCGGCTTTATCGAAACCGGTTCCGCCCCCACCGTCCCGGAAATTTCGCCCGGCCAGATTCACGGGCAACTGGCTCAGTTGGACGCCATTCTCGATACCCACCCGGCCGACCAGATCATTCTCTCCGACAGCACCATCGGCCATCAGCGCATCCTGGAGATTATCCTCGCCGCGGAGCGCAATATGATCACCTTCAACATGGTGCCGGACATATTCCGGATCATGACCGGCAGCATGGATATGCAGACGGTGGATGACATCCCCCTGCTGGGCGTCAGCCGCTGGCCGTTGGACACCTTCTGGCATCAGATGCTGAAGCGGGCCGAGGATGTCATTGGCGCGTTATGCGGTCTGGTGTTCCTCTCCCCATTATTTGCGGTGGTCGCCCTGCTCATCAAACGCTCCTCACCGGGCCCGGTCTTTTACCGGCAGAAACGGTGCGGCGAAAATGGCAAGGAATTCACGATCTACAAATTCCGCACCATGCGCAGTGATGCCGAAAAGGAGACCGGCCCGGTCTGGACCGTGGAAAATGATCCGCGCCGGACGTTTTTCGGGGCCTTTCTCCGCCGCACGAACATCGATGAACTTCCCCAGCTCTGGAATGTACTCAGGGGGGATATGAGCCTGATCGGGCCCCGTCCGGAACGGCCGCATTTTGTTGAAAAGTTCAAGGATGACATCGATCGCTATATCTGGCGCCATGCCTCCAAGCCGGGAATGACCGGCTGGGCGCAGGTAAATGGCCTGCGCGGCAACACCAGCATTGCGGAACGCATTAAATACGATCTCTATTATCTTGAGAATTGGTCCCTGGCCCTGGACTTCAAAATCCTGATCCGGACCTTCTCCGCCCAGAAAAATGCGTATTAAGAGTTGACAGTCCGGCCGTGGAATTGGTACCCCTATCGCTCGTTTTTCGTGCACCCGTGGTGAAATTGGCAGACACGTAAGATTCAGGTTCTTATGCCGCAAGGTGTGGGGGTTCAAATCCCTCCGGGTGCACCATCCTTCGCTCTGCGTCCCCCAACAGCGCGACTTGAGCTACGGATGGTCAGATAGGCCTCCACATCCTCAACACTCTTGAGCAGATGTTCGGTCGTCCAGACCGTATTCACCCTATAGAGAGCAGTTCAACTGCTCCGCAGTCGAACTGCTCTCTATAGGGTTATAGGGATCGGGATCACCGGGATCGATGCGAAACCCACCCAACTCGTACAAACTCACAGCGGGTCGATCCACCGACTTCCCCTGGAGCGTCGCCATTAACCGTTCACGGCGTGTCATCATTACCGGGCCATGGCCTTCAAATCCTGTATTCTTTCCCGAATCACCTTATCCTCAGCCTTGTCCATCCCCAATGCTTTGCGATAAAGGGCCTCCGCTTTCGCATTGTCTTCACCCGCATAAAAGTCACCCCAGTGAATATAGCCCCATGGATAGGCTGGATCCTCGGCAACCATGCGCTTATATTCCTGTTCCGCCTCCGCTTTCTTCCCCAACTGAAAAAGCGAATCAGCAATGGCAAGCTTCATGTGCTTGATGATGTCAACACTGGCAGGGAAGAGTTGAATGAACTCCCGGCAATAGACGAGCCGTTGTTCGTGAAAAAGGGGATTATCAAGAGCCGCATTGGCGAGCCCCGTGTCCAAGTCATGTACCCAGTTGGAAAGATATTCGTCTCCGTCAAATAGCGCCTCAGCCTCCTCGATCGATTTGATACCAGGGGTAACTTTATTTTTCAGGATATCCCACAATTGAAACCAGATCTCACAGGCACCGGTTTCGTCTCGCTGATCAATCCGATCATACCCCTCCATCATCAATCTATTCATTTCCTCGGAATCATCCTTGGGGTCGGCGGGAATTGGCGGGTTATCTTTTTTCATGTGTCGAATTATGGCAGGGGCGTCCAGATCAATCAAGATGGCTTCCGGAAAAATTTCTTCGCGATGTCATTCCAGTCGGAATCGCCATACTGCTCCATCACACCAACGCGCAACTCATTAGCGCCAGCGGCATCTTGAGTGCCGGCCCGGAGCAAGAAACGCTCGACATCATCCTGAATCAGCACGACGGCGCTATTGCCGATTTTCAATGAACGGAGATCAGCATCAAAATTTTCGGACTCGATAGTACAAACCCAATTTCCTCCGTACGGGGAAATTTCAAAAAGCTCCGGATTCTTATTCAATGCGGTATTGAGTTTCGCCACTTTCCCTGTCACCGGGGAGACAAACGGAACCGAGCGATTCTTTTGCCTGACGCTGAAAAGGGGCTGTCCTTGTGTTACCACCATCCCGGGCTTCGGATAATCTACCCCGTCGATTTTCCCGATAAGCTTGCGCGCAAAATCATCAATCCCGACTTCCACGCCTCCACCTTGTGTCACGGCCGCCCAGCAATGGCCTTCAGCAATAAATACGCCACCCGGAATCACGAATTCGTTTGGCCGGTTTTTGATCGCATCGGGATATTGGCAAATACGTACCGTCGGCTTCAGTTGCCGCTGCATATTATCCTGCCTCTTGATGAGGGCGATTCTCAAGAACTCGAGGAGCTCGTCTTCTGTGAACGGTTTCTGCACATAATTCATCGCACCGGATTTCATCGTCTCAACGGCCGTTTCCACCGAAGCGAAACCGGTAATGATAATGACATCAATATCCGGACGAAGGGACTTCACGGCCTTCGTCACCTCGACCCCGTCCATTTCGGGCATCTTGAGATCGGTGAATACGAAATCGTACTGCCGGACCTGAATCAACCCCAATGCTTCTCTTCCACTGCTCACGGTGTCAACGCAATAACCATCCAGCACCAGGATCTTTCTGAAGCTGTCCAGGATCACTTCCTCATCATCCACGCAGAGGATCCGGGCTTTGGGGCTCTCCACCTCGATACGCTTCAGTGATTTTGCCTCCCGGCTGAAATCAACCTTCAGATTGGCCTCCAATGCGACCGCGCGTTCCTTTTTGATCTTCTTCGCATGAATTTCCTTGCTGATGAAACGGATCACGACGTCAGCAAAAATGAACACCAGTACTGCGAGAAAAAATACCGCCATATACACCTCAATTAAATTTCGATTCCAACCATAGTGATCGTATCTCAAAAACGCAGGGGACTTCAACTACCTTGAAACAAACTTAAAACGGGCGGTTTTCAATGAAAAGACCCCGTTTTGAGCTTGGCAAGGTGGCGTTCGCCGTCCCCGGCGAACGATTTGCCCCTTTTAAGGCAACTTGATAGGCCTTCAGCCGCCGAGGACGTCGGCTGCCACCTGTGCTTCGCTCTAGTCGCCCCCCCAGTTTCTTCAATGAATAACCCGGATCCCGGCCGGGGTGCCCACTAATTTGATTCATTTGATGTTGACCTAACCCGGCGTAGCCGGAACCAAGAAGAATTTGAACAGAAGCACGCAAAGATCGCAAAGCCAGCTGCGGCGAAGGCGCCGGAGCTGAAGCAAACAACGGTATTTGAAGATTGATTTTACAAGGCGCCAATTCAAAGGATATTGGATTCTAACTCCACCTGAGTCTGCGGCGTCTTCGCCGCAGACTCCTTTGCGCCCTTAGCGCTCTTCTGTTCAAATTCTTTTCTTGTCTGAATCCGTGCCAAAACCCGACTGATTTAAGTCGTAAGGGACTAAACAGCCGGCAGGGTGATGGTGAACATCGTTCCTTTACCCGGTTCGCTCTGAACGGTGATCCGTCCGTGATGGTTGTCGAGAATCCCCCAGATAATGGACAAGCCTAATCCCGTCCCGCGTTGATCTTTTGTGGAGTAAAACGGCTCAAAGATCTTGTTCAGGTTTTCGGCCGGAATACCGCAGCCGGTATCCTTCACCGTGACTTCAAGATACGGTTGTTCGTCCTTCACGCCGAGATGACTGCCGATCGTCAAGGTCCCGCCGTCCGGGCCAATGGCATCAATGGCGTTGACGATCAAGTTCAGGAACACCTGTTGCATCTGGTTCTCATCGGCTTGAACGCGAAGAGCGTCAGCGCAGAACTCTTTCACCAGGGTCACATGCGACAGGGCCAGCTGATTCGCGGCAACGGCAAGCGTGCGTTCAATGGTTTGATGAATATCAACCAGAGTGATCTTCGGGGGCGACTGGCGTGAAAAATCGAGCAACCCTTTTACGATCTCGCGGCAACGCTTGGTTTCGCGGACGATCACATCCAGATCTTTCTGGATCTCCGGCTGATCCCGGGTTCGTTTCTGCAGAAAGCTGCTGTAAGTGAGGACCCCCGTAAGGGGATTATTGATTTCGTGCGCCACTCCAGCCGCCAGCCGCCCGATGGAGGCCAGTTTTCCAGACTGCAGTAACTGGAAACGCATTTCCGCAAGTTTTTCAGTCATAATGTTGAACGACTTGGCCAGTTCGCCAAGCTCGTCGTTACGCGGGTTCGGAATGACATAATCAAGGTTCCCCGCCGCCACATTATGGGTCCCTTTCACGAGCTCCTTTACCGGCTTGTCAACCCACTTCCTCACAAATCCCCCGATGATCAAGCTTATCGCCAGAACCGCGATGACGGCAAAGTAGATGGCCTTCATTTCACTTCTGCCAATCTGAGCGTCCTCGTCCTGCAAGGAAACGGCAACGTCCAGCACGCCCAAGACCGTCTGCTTTGACGAATGCGCATGGCACTCCGCATTCCAGCAGGAACGTTCATTATAGATGGGATTGATGATGGCAAGGATACGGCCGGATTTCACATCTGGACGGTATATCCGCGTGCGCTGCTCAATCCCCAGGTGTTCGATCGGCTGATCAGCCGCGTGACAGGCGTAACAACTTTCGGTTTTTTTATCCACCATTTCCCCAACCTCATCGCTTTTCGATGAGTAAATGATCGTACCCGCCTTATTGAGGATACGGACATTGTGGATAGAATGCTGTTTCCCGATCGTCGCAACCACCTCCCGGATTCGATCCTGCTGATTCATGAGCATATCATGCCGAGTACTGTTTTTTACCGTTTCACTCAGCTGATTCACATGCCGTTCCACTTCACTGATGAGCACGGAGCTTTGGGCGCGGATCAGGAATACGGCATAGACGCCGATGATAAGGAGCGTGGTGATGCCGACCGTTAGAATGAGTTTATGACCTAATTTCAGTAGCATAATTTGTGATTCGATGGCAGCACTGATCAAGATGGCATCAGTTCAGCCGACAGGCCGCGAACTCGCCATATTCCATACAAGCATGCCAGAATGTTCATCCAAATCATGGGTTCTTTGTTGCCAACCCAACCGACGTTTAGACAGAGGTATAAGAAAAACAGAAAAACCAATGACTGGAACGTCTTGGTTTTGAATCCCGCACACCAGTACGACACAGACAACCCGATCACCATCGGCGCCATCATGACAAACACGCGATTCGCATCTGCGGCAAACAGGCGCCCCATGAAACAGGCGGCCAGCAGATACAAGGAAGCCAGCAGATAGCGGTTTTGCCAACCATAAGCCTTTCGAAGCTCATAAATGGCCAAAGCGAAAAAGATCCAAGGGAACTGCAATGCGAGGAAAATGTTCCACAGATCCTTCTGTTGTGAAATCGCAAACAGGATAGTGCCTTTAGTCCCTTCATTATAGGCGGCAGCCAGTTGGAAGTGTGAAAGATTCAGGGCAGAACCAACATAGTATCGATAGGCCGCATAGAGTCCCAACAGGCCCATTACGGCGGCCGTGTTCAGAAAGACCGTACGCGAACAAATCCTGCCAGACTTGAGATATGCGAATAGAGGACATAATGGGCCCAGCAGTAGAATGACTTCCTTGTTGAACATCCCCACCCCCAAAACAACATAGAACCAGTCCCATCGTTCGATGAATAACAAATAAAGCGCAAGTATCCACAACAAGTTGTTCAGCGGATCGACGAAAAACGGGAGCTCAAACTGAAAGAGGCTGTAGATCCAGTTGCTCACCAGCATCAAAACGGCAATAAAAGAAGCAGATGAAGACAGTTTCAACACCCTCCGGCAGAACAGGTAAAAAAGCAGTCCAGATCCATAGACACACAGAAACGTGAAGCTGTTCCAGGCAAAGTCATAGCCGATAGCCCCCTGGCCGTGGGGATTCATCAGTTTCCTGATCAACAATGGTGTGAGAATTCGAAATGCGAAAGGATTGACTGTGGCGGAAAAAAGTTTTTGCGAATTTTGAACGTACGAAATGCAATCAGCATCCCGGGGATGCCGGTAGTGATCGCCGGAGAAATCCCCCATTTGAATAAACAGGAGCGCAAGAAAGATCAGGAGAAAACAGGCAGGAAAACACCTCCCCATCCACTCACCTTGTGAATTTTGAGGAACTTCTTTTACAGTTCTTTTGTCCGATATCTTGGCCATGACTTTGTGTTTTGAGTACATACTATCCCCCACCTTGTTGCAATCCCAAAACGGGTTAAGGATAATACCGACTAACTGGACTGTCAGCAAATTGCCTGCCCCATGAACACTCTCAGATAAAGATGTGAGGTCAACTCCGTGGCTCAGCGCGGATAGGAATCCTTGCCGACGAGTTGGATAGCGTCAATCTCGTTCCAGCCCGGCACTACGTTGGTGGTCAGGGTGATCTTGATGCGGTTCGTCTTGAAGGTCGTCATCGGAAACTTGATCATCAGGTAGTTGAGTTCCGTCGTGGGATCGATGCCTGTCCAGAGCGTATGTGAAACTCCCTGCTCATCGAAGAGCTCAATTCGGATAATTGTCCCGGAGCCGCATGACTCCCGAATGCGCACCTCGGTGGCATAGACCGGCTTCGCGAAGGTCGCTTCCAGCCATTCCAAACCGGCATCCTCGGTCTTCGGCGCCCAGGCATTGCCGTCATCGCCATACTTCTCAACGTTAGGCACTCCGGCGACCTGATTGGCGGCCCACCGCTCCATTTCGACGGCATCGCTATAGGTAGAGGAAGCCGTTGCCGCAACGGCCCACTGTCCGTTCGGGTCGTTCTTGATTTGATCCTGCTTCAGCGCCCACTCCGCACCGGCAAGCTTGGCCGTGGTCTCCGCTTCCACCGCACCCGCCGTGCCGGCTGGCTTCGCGCTTGCGGATCCGGGAGCGGGAGTAATGGACGAGGACGTGGCGGATACGGCAACCGGATTGGTGGCCTCGGATTTCTTGCCGCAGCCCATGCTGGTTACGAATCCCGCTATGATAAGAATAAAAACGTACCCTGCCGCCTGTTTCATTGAATATCTCCTATTATTGAATCGCTTCAGAATCCGTACACTCCGCGTAACTCGCCCACGGTCGGCAGGTTATTGTAATACTCGCCTCTGGGACCTACCCACTGATTACCAACCTGACGCATGGCCACCGGGGTCATGGATCCATTTGAATTCTGAACGTTTATGATCATGGTCAAAGGCTGAGCGGGCGACTGGACGACTACGGCCTGCTGAGCCGGTTGCTGCACATAAACCACTTGCGGGGCCTCCCGGACAACTACAGGTTGCTGCACATAAACCGGACGATCAGAAGACAGTATTACTTCAGTTATGCCGAGTGCGATCAGGCCGAAAACCAACAACCCGGCACCATTGTGATAATACCCGTAATGCCGCCCCCCCTCATTGTAACCGTGATAATTCCGTCCACCATCATAATGACCCCCGTCTCTATCTCGATGATCATAATCTTGATGGCCATGGTCTCCTCGATAGGGATCTGCCATCGTTACAGACCCAGCCAACATGACCGACACCACTACCCCGGAAACTTTAATTAGCTTGTTCATTGTATTACTCGGTTCTTTCAGAAGATGATAGATTACCCGTGAGCTCCTTACGAGGGATTCGGTTTTGAGATCTGCAGGTAGCGAAGCACCCCGGACGCCAGCCCCAGCAACCCAAGCAGGATCAGAATCCTGGCGAGAATCCGGTGCGGCCCTCTCAAAGTATTATACCCCCGCGACCCAAAAAAACCTAACAACGGAACCACCACCAGCAAAATCCCGATCGTGAGACCCAGGATCGCATGGGGCGATGCGAAATGCGGGTACCCATGCTCAATCTTTTCGGAGACCATCACGGCAATCCCGATCAGGCCCGAACACGCGCCGATGGCCCCAAACCACCTGTGACGGGACAGCCAGTTCCCTGATCGCTTCCAAGCGGTTACAGCAGCCAAAATACAGAACACCACCATCAACGCGAGCAAGGCCAGATGTACAAATACGGGAATGGGCATAAGAAACCTCTTTCTGTGATTTGACGTTCATGTTACCTGTCCTGATAACCCCATACAAGCGAAGAAGCAGACTCACTCCATCCCCACCCTCACCCCTGCCCGCACGGCCATCGACAGAACCTGGTCAATGGCGCTGCCTGCGGCGTGGGTGCGGAAATAACTGACATCCGACACGATGACCAGTTTCCCTTTTGCACGGGAGATGCTGACGTTCAATAGATGGGGCGCGCTGCTGGCCCCTTTTCGGCCGGCCAGCAGGACCCCGGGCATTTCCGGCAATGTGTCGACGGTATCCATGATCACCATATCGCGCTCGTTCCCCTGGAACCGGTGCACCGTCCGGCACTCCACCATTCCTCCTGGGATCCCCGACTCCGCCAGTAAGCTTGAAATGAGGCGGGATTGCTGGGCGTAGGGCGTGATGATCGCAATCGATTCAACCCCGTCCCGGACCGCTTCCGTAGCCAACCGGACGCACCACTCGGCGGTCCGCTTATTGAACCGCGAGTAACTGCCCTCTGATTTGGAGCACTGGGTGGTCCCCTCCGTATCGACCACCACCAGCGCCTCGCCCGGATAAGGATGACAGGCAGCAATGGCGTTTCGGGTGGAGGTGCCTTGGTCGCTCACCAGCTTTCCGCCATAGAACAATTCACTGACCAGCGCCCCGATCGCAGGGTGCATCCGGTATTGGGTGTCGAGCATGACAACGACCTTGCTGAGATCCGGGTCCGGCACGGTGACGTCGAAGATGTTCCGTCCCATGGCCTGCTGCGCATAACGATCGCGCGCCACGACAATCGGAGGCAGTTGCCGGGGGTCCCCCACCGCAATCACCTTCTTGGCGGCCAGCCCGGCACAATAGAACAGGGTTGGCAGCACCGCCATCCCGGCTTCCTCGACAATCACCACGTCGAACTGCTGCGCCAGCAGCAGTTTGCTGATATACATATTCGTCATGGTGGCCAGTACCACACGGGCGTTATCCATCACGGCCTGATCTTTACCGCCCAGTCTCTCGGAAACCGTATGGATTTTCGTCTGATAGAGCGTATTGGCCCTGATCAGTCTACCGCGCCGGCACTGAATAAAGGCCTGTTTCCGGACGGGCGACATCCTCAGGAGATGATGAAGGAACCGGTATTTAACAATACCGGAGATATCGCCCACATGCAGGGGGTCATCGGGGATCAGATCGAACAGCTCCATCTGGTGCCCGCCTACCGCCCCCTTGAGCTTCCTGAGTGCTTTATCGCACTCCTGGATTTGCCCCACGACCGGTTGGCCCCGGGCTTTCAGCCGGTCAAGCTGCTGACGCAAAGCCTCATTCTGCGCCTTGATGACCTCGCTCAGACTGGCCCCGAACGTCTCGGCACTCGTTTGACCAACCCGGACAATCTGACCAGCCTTCATGTGGGGCTGTGCCTCCGGATGAGAGGCCAGCACGGCCAGAGCCTGATCGATCGCCGCATTCGTGGTCGACGTGAGCAGGATGCGATGCCCCTGAGCCAGAAGCTGCATCACGATATGGCTGATGGTCCGCGTTTTACCCGTCCCCGGCGGCCCCCAGATGAAGGCCAGATTCGAGTCACAACATAACTGGACGGCCTGGCACTGGCTGGCATTCAGGTCAGGGGCCGTGAAAACCGCGGAGGCCCTTTGCTCCTGGGGCGCGAGCTTCCCGAACAAGGTCAGCGCACTCGCAGCATGGAAGGCGGAGGAGGCCGGCAGGGAGTCGAGTGTCTGCAACAGCCGCTCATAAAGGAACCAGGGGTAAATGACCAAGGTCCAGGATGAGGATCCCTGCGGGAATGCGGTTGCACTCCGCAGGGTCAGATGATCGCCCTCAATCGCGATTATGGTCACCTGTGTTTCCCCCTCATCATGAACCAGCGTACATTCGCCATTGAGGATTAGCTTGTCGGCGGAGGCGGCCGCCGTGACTTCATAGAGCCGGTAGTCACGCTCCCCGGGCAGGGCGGTGTCGATGGGGGTGCTGACAGGTACCTCATATGGGCCCAGCTGCTCCCGCATGGCCTCCATCTCCATCCGCACAGCCTTCTGAAAGCTGTCTACAAACTGTTGAACCGTTTCCTGCATAATCCCCTATCACGACAATGGGTCCATATTGAGTCATGATTGACAGGAAGATCAAGACCGGAACAGGCCATTTCGCCCTCCAGGATTTTTTGCTTTGACCTTTCTGGCAGTGGTTTCGACAGAGCGATACCCTCCATAAGGATTGAAAACATGAAATATCAAGTGTTTTCCCAATGGAGCTCCGGTACCTGGACGCCAACCCGGTGGAGTGTGCTGCGGGGAGGAACGTGACCAATGGACCGTGAAACCTACAAGCGGAGTCGCCGGGCACTGAGTGAGGCCTATGAGATTCTGGACACCGTGGCCACCACGAGCTCCCTGCCCGTGGCATCAGCCGCCTGCCGGCGCGCCCTGCACCTTTTCTGCCTGCTGGACCATGAACTGAACGGGACGGTCTATCCTCCGGACTTTGCGGCTGGCCCCACCCTCGAAACCATCCGGGCCCGCCATCCCGGCCTGTTCGCGCATGAAAGCATCCTGCACCCGTCCATGATCTTTCCCGCTGTCGAGTGGCGTGATGACCTGGCATTCCCTGCCACGACGGAGCCGGAGCAGCACTCATCGCCATCCCATGGGTCTGCATGATGATGTCGTCAGAAGGGTTGACCGTCACCTACTACCACGGGATGAGCTTCAAGCGGCCGATCGCCCGGCTGGTGGAGAAGCAGGTCACCGCATCCTACGGGGACAGTATGTTCAGCCTGTCCCAGTGCCGGTTCTCATCACGGTGGCAAGGCACGCTGGTGGCGCCCGTCACCGCGAACTATTCGTTCTACTGCCAGAGCGATGGCGGAGTGCGCATGACCATAGACGGTTCCCTCGTGCTCAACAACTGGCGAAACGTCTCCTGGAAGGCCAGCGGAACGCACGGTGAAAAAATGCTCGACGCCGGCGAACACAAGATCGTGATTGAGTATTTCAAGGAAAAAGGGCACGGCGGACTCCGCTTACGCTGGGCCGGAGGTCCGATCCCCGACAACACCGCCCTCGGCATACCCTACTTGAGGAGATAAGGCGGGCTTCTTACAGGGATGATGTGGACACATGCCCGACGTGACTACTCCGGAGTTTGAGCAGAATCTAAATAGAGGCCGCCTGGATCTTCCGCCAGTAGACGAGGGTCGTCCGCTTCCGGTGTCCTTGCGGGCCCCCGTTGTGGATGCGGCACAATACCTCCAGATCGCCCCGTTCCAGTGCGGCAGGACAATACCGCTTCCAATAAGCCAGGATCACCAACTGTGAGTAGCGCGGGTCACGGCAATCTTCCCATTTTCCCGGCACCCCGGAATCCTTCCAGTATTCCCAATGGATCTGGTACAACCCGATGGCACGGCCGCCATCCCCCACGACAAAGGGATCATGCCCACTCTCAACGGCCGCCATCGCAACAAACGGTAAGGGCCGGGCCGGCTTCGGGATACCCGAAGGCACCGGCTTCTTGACTTCGGGACACGCAACAAGGGGCGGCCGGACAGGCAGACACGGCAGCAGCTCACCCGGCTCGCCCTGAAGGGAGCATGAGGTCAGCCGGTGCGAGACACACCCCTGGCCCAGGGTAGCCCAGACAACCGCGACCAGGGCTGCTCTCAAAGTTCTATTCGTTGCGCTTATCACCGTGTGGTTACCCAAACCCCTTCCTTGGTTTTTGTGCCCACAGCCTAGGGAAGGCGGCGGGAGGAAGGAATCAGGGAAACCCTTAATCCGGACATCGAAATACCTGAAGGGCTCAAAGGCCGTTTCATCCGAATAACGGAGAGGGGCAATGATTAAATCAGAGTTTTATATTTTCTGAATTCGCTCTTTCGCCCGCACCACCCACCGGGTGGGACTGAGTTCATCCTCCAGGCTCAACGGCATCGGTTTGCCACCGAGCAAATTATCCACAAATAAATCGAAGCAGGTAGTCGTATCTCCGGACATCACCAGATCCCGTAGGGCGCCGCCCACCGGGATCACCCGTGCCAAGGCCCCGTCGGCATTGGACTCGATCACCCCCTGGGTCCCGAAGATCCTCAGGATTTCATAGCCCCAGCACCGCTCCTGCATCGGATTCAGATAGTTGGCCAGGCCGCCGGCCACTCCGCCATTTTCCAGCCGCATCAGGAAGGAGGCGGCACGCCGGCACTCACTTCCGGGCTGGGTATTTCCCAAGGTCGTCTCGGCCAGTTCCATGGACGCGATGCGCACACCGGCGACCTGTTCGATAAAACGGGCCACATAGATTCCGACCTGCAAGGCCAGGCCCCCATCCAACGCCTCATCGGCCGGCCGCCAGGCCGCCCAGGGATAGGACTTCTGCGCCAGCACCTGCACCACCGTGCCGATGGTTCCAGCCTGAATCTCCGCCTTCATTTCACGGTAGGGACTCCCCATGACCGAGCCCCCCATTTCGTGGAACTGGCGCCCCGTTTTCCGGCTGACAGCAATGATGGCGTCCAGATCGGCTTCTGTGAGGGCGCTGGGCTTTTCCGCGTAGACGTGCTTGCCTGCCTTCATGCTTTTGATCGCATCTGCCGCCTGATCCGCCCGCCGGGGTGAACACAACGACACCAGATCTATCTCCGGATCGGCCAGCAGTTCATCCAGGGTGACATAGCGCCGGCAACCCGCAGGACAGTCGGCCTCCGGAAACGCCGCCACCGCGCCCAATGCGGCTCGGGGATGCGCCGCCAGCCCACGATGAATTTGATGCCCATTGGCCCCATAGAGCCCGACTCGAATGCGTTTCATTAATTTCCCTCTGAATCCTGACTTCTGTTTCTTCGTCCTGTTAAAATATACCTTATCCGGTGACAAATACAGCCAGGAAATCTGGACCAACAGCGACCACTTATTCAAACTGATACTATGCCGTTTTTCGGCTTTTGTTCCAATGATGGCGTGATAGTATTCCTTTCATGCGCCCACTTATTACCGCCATACGGACCCTGACGATTCTCCCTGTTCCGGGGAAGGATGCTGCCAGCCTGGCCAAAGCCCTCCCCTTTTTTCCCGCCATCGGGGTCCTCCTTGGCGCCCTCATCATCCTCGCGCTCTACGTGGCCAGCTTGACCGGCTGGTTCGTCGGCGCCGGCGTAATCGCCATGATGGCCTCGGTCTGGCTCACCCGCGGGCTGCACATCGACGGACTGTCTGATGTGATGGACGCACTGGGTGCCAGCCGGATCCGGGAACGACGACTGGAGATCATGAAGGACCCGCACACAGGGGCGTTTGGCGTCATGGCTATTGTGGCCGACCTGCTCCTGAAAGCCGTCGCCTTGAGTCATCTGGCGGCCCTGGGTCAATGGTCACTTGCCCTGGTTCCTTTCATCATCTCCCGCACCGCGCAGGTCCTGCTGGCTACCACCCTGCCCTACGCGCGGCTGGAGGGCGGGAAGGCCGCCGCCTTCGTGCAGGAAGCCCGTCCCTACCACCTGGTCCTGGCCCTCGTGGCCGCCGTCGCGTTCTGTCTGGCCGCATCGGGACTGGCCGGCCTGATCCTTCTCATGCAGGGTCTGGTCATTGCCTTTCTCCTGAGACTCTGGATGAAACACCATTTTGGCGGGGTCACCGGTGATCTGCTGGGGGCCTCCAACGAAATCATTGAAACGGGCCTCCTGACGGTTGCGGCCTTCATTGCCACGGCAGGACACTGATGACGATACTGAACGTAACCTGGTTCCTATTGGTGCTCGTGATGGCTGGCGGAATCTGCGCCTCCATCTGCCGGGCCTTACGCGAACGCCTCCAACGCACCTCCGCCATCACCAAAGTCCTGCTGGCGCTCTCGATCCTGGCCGCCGGAATGCTGTTGCTCCGCCCCCATGAGGATACCTTTACCGGCCTCGACACCTCCTGCTACCGCCTCATGGCCCAGGCCCTCGCCAACGGACGTCCCCTTCATGACACCGACCGGACCCTGCTGGAACTTCCGCCCTCACTCCGCCGGTCGGTCCTGCTTGAATTCCAACAATGGGGCCGTGACACCCGGGATCGCTCCTTTCAAATCACCTCAGTGAACACCGGAGCCATTCAGCCCTATTTCTACCCGTTTCTCCCCATGGCCGCCGCCGGACTCGACGTCCTGAGCGGGGGCCGTGGCGGGGATTATCTCGTCCCGCTGCTGGGCCTGCTGGTCTTTATCGCCGTCCTCAGCACCGGAGCGGCGCTGGGCCATAAATACGGGCTCCTTGCCAGCGTCATGCTCCTGATTGGAACGCCCTTACCCGCCTATCTCTTTCGCGGATTTTATGCGGAAGCCGCCGGAGCCGCCCTGGCAATCCTGGTGCTCCTCGGCCTGAGCTTATCCGTCTGCACCCCCCTCTTCCGGCGCTTCGCCCCGTTGGCCATCGGACTCTCCGTGTGCTTTCACCCCGTCGCCATTGTCCTCGCCCTGCCCGCCCTCATCCTGCTCCTGATGGACCCCGCCCTGACCAAACGCGGGACCCTTTATTGCCTCATCGGGTTTGCCGCCGGACTTGTCCCGCTGTGGGCCATGACGGTCTGGGGCTGCCAACCGTATGGCGATATCCTGGATTGGCATAGCTTCAGTCACCGTCTTTCAGTTGAACCTCTTCAAAAGCTTCTAGCCCTGTTCGTTCTGGTTTTCCTGGTGGCGGTGGCCACACTGATAGTGGGATCACCGTCCCTCAAAACGCGCCTGATCCAAACCCTGCGCCGGGTCATCGAGCAGCCGGTCCTTTTTCTACTGTTGTTGCTCATCGCGGCGGTCCCGTTTGCCATCCCGGCCTCGCTCTGGCCAGGCAAAGGGCTCGTCCTCTCCGGCCTGCACGAGTATCGGGACGGGGTACGCTGGGGATACGGCGCCCTTCTCCTGGCCGGCCTGATCGCAACCTTCTGGATCAAGGACCAGCCCCGCGCCCGTGCCCTGCTGCTACTCACAGTGTTCCTGTCCCCGTTCTTCTTCTACCTGAAAGGGTTCGAACCCATGGGGCTCTGGAGTCAACGCCGGCTGATCCCCCTGGTGTTACTTCTGATCATCGCCCTGACTCCCTCCCTGACCACCGCCAGCCTGCACTGCGTGCAGCGATGGGGCCGTTTCCCCGCCACGTTGATATCCGGTGGCCTGCTGCTGGCCGGCCTGTTCAACTTCAGTCAATGGCCGGCCCCCTATCTCGCCCGCCACGAACACGGTGCCACGGAATGGGTCGCCGCGTTCTCCCGCGACCTGGGGCAGCGGCTCACCTTCTTCGATTACTATCCCTATAGTGTGCCCTTTGCCGCCTCAGGCAAGACCCGGGTCATCGGCTTGAGCGAGTACGGCTACACCGCGCTCCCGGCCCTTTCCAGCTGGCTGGCCCAACGCGCCGGGCAGGAAGAGGTCTTGTGGGTAACCGCCTACAGCAATCCCGGCCTCGAAGCGGGCGTGGTCCTTCAAAGCCAGGGCCGTCAGACGGCCGGGTTCAAGCGCATTGTGAGCAAGACGTCACTCCCCGCCGAATGCCGCGACTATGTCGTGGAGGTGGACATCCTGAAAGGGACACCCATCACCAACTCCGCGGGGCTGGCTGTGCGCAAAATTCTTGACGATGGCCCATTGGCCTTGCGCGGCCCCTGGGGCTGCCGGAGCCCGATCCAAAAGGGAGACGTCCAACTGCCGGCTCATTGGAGTCGGAATGGGTCGGGCCTGATCGGCCCCGTGCCGGCTCCCGGCCGCTCCGTCCGCATCACCCTGGAGGCCGCCGCCTCACGGGATGATGGTGCGCCGGGTCAGGTTCTCAAGATCACCCCACCCTGGCCGGGCGCGGCCCTGGCATTAACTATCAGTAACCATCTCACCCGGGTTTCAGGGATACTCACCCGTCCTGCCGATGCGCCCCTACTGCCCCCCACGGGCACCTTCACCCTTTGGGCGGAAGCCCCCTATAATCCTGCGACCATCGGTATTCGCGGCTATCCCGGCGACCTGGGCGCTCAAATCCATCTGATCGCCATTGAAGAAATCGGAAGTCAGCCATGACGCGATGGGTGCGCCACTCTGAATTATGGAGGGTTTTGCTCTGTCAAAACCTTCTTCGCCGTCTCGGGATGCTCGCGGTACCGATTGCCACCTTACTGATACTCGCCGGCTGCAAACCGGCTCCTGCGCCCGTGCCTGCCTCCACCACCTCATCCCCCCGCATCATCTCCCTGGCCCCCAGCATTACCGAAATTGTCTACGCCTTGAATGCCGGCAACCAGTTGATCGGGCGCAGTTCCGCCTGTGATTACCCGCCTGCCGCCGTCAGCAATGTCCCGGTCATCGGCGATTTCGGGGTCCCGTCCCTTGAGCGTATCGTGGCCCTCAGGCCGGATCAGGTCCTCTATACCGATGTGGCCGACCCGATGATGGACAGCAAAATGAAACGCGTGGGACTCCATCCGGTCCATGTGGCCTGCGCCCGACTCGCGGACATCCCTCCCGCCATTATCCACGTCGGCCAGCTGATTCACCGGGAAGCCGAAGCCCGTGCCATGGCCTCCAACCTGGTCGGGCAGATTGAGCTGGCGCGCCAACAGGCCACCGCGTTCACACATCGGCCCCGGGTCCTGGTGCTGATCTGGCATGACCCCTTTTACGCCGCAGGCGGCCAATCGTTTGTCTCGGATCTGATCGCCCTGGCCGGCGGACTGAATATCGGGGATGAAATCGACCGGGATTATTTTCAAGCCTCTTCCGAGTGGGTGTTGGCGCATAACCCGGATATTGTATTCTGTTTTTTCATGGCGAGCAGCACCCCGGTCCGGAATGTCATCATGAGGCAGCCCGGCTGGAGTCACATCAACGCAGTCCGGGATGGACGGGTCTATGACGGGTTTGATAACAATGTCGCCTTGCGCCCCGGTCCCCGGGTAATGCAGGGCCTTGAGGTCATCAAAAAACAGATCCATGAATAAGCGTCGAAATTTCTGGCTGGTGCTGGGCTTGACCCCGTTCATTCTGACGCTCTGCGTCATGATGGGGCCCTCCGGCTTTGGCCTGCCGGATCTGAACCTCGAGCGAGAAATTCTCACCCTGCGCCTGACGCGGGTCTTCTGTGGACTCGTAATCGGGGCGGCGTTGTCCTGTTCCGGCGTGGTCTTTCAGGCGATCTTGCGCAACCCCCTGGCCGAGCCCTACATCCTGGGGGTCAGCAGCGGTGCCGGACTGGGCGCGGCCATCGCGATTGTCACGGGCATTGCGGCCGCAGGCGCCTATGTCCTGCCCCTCTGCGCTTTTGTCATGGCCGTGATCACCCTGGCGCTGGTCTACGGCGTGTCCCGCAGCAGCGGCGACTCCCCGTCCATCTACGGGCTCATCCTCAGCGGGGTAATCGTCAGCGCGGTCTGCTCCAGCCTGCTCATGTTCATGGTTTCCGTCTCATCCATCGAGGGGATGCACAGCATTCTCTGGTGGATGCTGGGCAATCTGGAGGTCAGTTCCAATGCCGTACTGATCCTGATCAGCCTGGTGGTCACCGCCGGAGGGCTGGGCCTCTGGTCCATGTCCCGTGAACTCAATGCCCTCACCCTGGGCCACCATATGGCCCATCACCTGGGCATTCGCGTCCGGGTCACCATTATCATCGCCCTGCTGCTGGCCACCCTGGTGGCCTCTGCCGCCGTGGGGGTGGCCGGTCTGATCGGATTTGTCGGCCTGATCGTCCCACACATCATGCGCCATCTGGTGGGAGCGGACCACCGGCGCCTGATTCCCGCCGCCGCCATTGGCGGAGGCGCCTTTCTGGCCGCCTGTGACGCCTTGGCGCGTACGGTTCTGGCGGTCGAGATTCCGGTGGGGGTCATCACGGCCCTGCTCGGGGGGCCGTTTTTCCTATACCTGTTGAAACGGCGCCGGGCGCAAAGCTGGCCTGAATAACCCCATGCCTACCGCCATCCAACTTGATCACGTCACCGCCAAATACCGGGACCATGCGGTGCTGGAAGATATTTCGTTAACCATTGCCCCCGGCGAAATGATCGGGATTCTGGGTCCCAACGGAGCCGGTAAATCCACCTTGTTCAATATCGTCTCAGGCCTGCTGGTCCCCACCGCGGGCACTGTCAGCCTGTTCGGTACCGAATTGCGCCGCCTGCCCGCGCGCGAGCGCGCCCGGGCCATTGCCGTCGTTCCTCAGGAACTCGATATTCCGGTTCCCTACACGGTGGGTGAGATTGTCATGATGGGACGGACCGTCTCCATCGGCCGGTTCGCATCCCCCACGGCACAGGACCGGCAGGCCGTCGAACGGGCCATGGTCTACACCGATGTCGCCGATATCCGCAACCGCCCCCTGAATGAGTTGAGCGGCGGGGAACGGCAGCGTGCCATTGTCGCCATGGTGCTGGCCCAGGAGCCCCGGATTATTCTCATGGATGAAGCTACCTCGCATCTGGATATCAATCATCGGCTGGAAATCATGCAGCTGGTCGAACGGCTCAACCGCGAGGAGGGCGTCACGGTCTTGATGATCAGTCATGATCTTCAGATGGCCGCCGAGTTCAGCCGCCGCCTGATCGTATTGCATCAGGGCCGCATTGTGGCGGATGGCACCCCGAGCTCGGTGCTCACGGAAGAGACCTTGCGGCGGGTTTACCATTGCGATGTCCGCGTTTGCCAGGATCCCCAGAGTGGCGGACTCAGCATTCTAGCCGCCCCGCGCCTGCCGGCCGCCGAAACAGGCAAAGGCATCCATATCCACGCCGTGGTGGGCGGTGGCTGCGGCGAAGCCACGTTGCGCAGACTGGCCTTATGCGGCTACTCCCTGAGCTGCGGGGTAGTTAATCGGGGCGACATGGATGCCGAAGTCGGGGAAGTATTGGGCGTCACCCTGGCGTTGGAGAAACCCTTCTCCCCTGTCAGCCGGGAGGCCCTGCAGACAGCGCAGGACCTGGCGTCAAAGGCGGAAGCGTTGATTTTAACCCCTGTGCCATTCGGGACGGGCAATCTGGCGAATCTGGAATTACTCGAGCGCGCGTTAGCCGAAGGAAAACCGGTCTTTATCGCCCCAGGGATCGAAGCCCGAGATTACACCCCTACCCGCCAGGCGGAGCAGAAGATACAGACGCTTCTGGAGCGGGGCGCAAAGCCCTACCGGGATGTAGCCGAATTATTGACCCTCCTGCCCGCCCATTCGTAAACAGAGCCGTAACGGGCGCCTTTTAAACGACTCAACGAGCAAGTCCGCCGCAATATCAAAAGATTCCTGGAAGACTTCTGCTTCCAGCTCACCCTGGCGGAAGCCCGGCGTTCAAGGTCGCAATTTGCGACCTTGAAGCGAGGCCAGAATATCAAGTATTTACCCTACGCGTTCACCGAGCACGGCGCGATCATGGCCGCGAATGTATTGCGGTCCGAACAGGCGGAGGAGATGGAACAAATAGGGACACACAAATTGAAATTCGCCCACAACAATTTATCCTATCGCCTTTGAAATTATTAATTCTGAGGGCCGCGCGGCCGCTGGCTCTGGACAAATCCAGCCTTAAACGCAACGCCATTTGCCAAATCTTGGCAGAACTACATCAATTCAACTCCGACATCACATTGCGCGATGACTGCTTGGCTAAATCGCCTGCAGAAATCATCTCCGTGTTCATCCTCCGCTATTCCCTCCCTTACACAGTCGCGGCGGCACCATACACGTCCACTCTCAACTGCCGTGCCGTGAACATGTCCCCGAAATCCGCCCCTTTCATCGGGCGGGCTCCTGTTGCCCGTTTGGCGCTGAAGTGCTCCCGGTGCCGGCCAAACGCATCTTCCACAAATACCCGACTCCCAATAATTGCTCCATCTGCGAAATACCGGATCCGGCTCCGCAAGATCTCATTCAGCGGCAACTTGCCCTTATTCACAATCACCTCTTCTACCGCTTCGGGACTGATCCCCTTTTTCACCGGCTGCCCATCAGCCCGAAGCCCCTTAGCCTCACCCTTCACAAACAGTAACTGACGGTACCGCGCGCCTACGGCCGCCCATCCCTCCGACGCTTCGCCATCCTTCGTCACCACCATCAGCGCCTCCCGAGCCTCCTTTGATCCACCCATCGCCTCCCCATAGCCGCTAAAACGATAATCTTTAGGATCCTTTACAATCCCTGCCCTGATCGGATTCAAATCAATGTAGGCCGCCATGGCACTTAACATCCGCGAGGTCCCCTCTATCAGCGCACTCTTGAACCGTTCCTCCCACAATGTCCCTTTCCGATGGTGGCGTTTGTTGTAGGACATGCTTACCCGCTGTTTCAATGTCTTCACAAATTCACCCAAGTCATACATCCGGTAGGTGAACTCGCGTTTCCGTGCATCAGCCGCCACATGATTCCCCGCTGCCCTCAAGCAAGCCAGGTGTGACCCGATGTTCTCCACCACCGTTTTGTCATAAAGGAATAATAAACGCCGCAACAGCTCTGTATCGCTAACCTCTTCCCGCTTTGGCACATAAGAAAGTGCGTGAAAATGATTATCGAGCACCACGTACGTCATGATCCGGATCCCGGAAAAGGATGCCACCGCCCGAAGCGTCTTCCGGAATCGCTCCTTCTCGTCATCATCAAACACCATCCTCCGGTCCACCACGCGCGACCAGATATGGTAATAGGCCGATTCCTCCTCGACTATTCTCGAACTGCGCATAGATCCTCCTCCTGACGACTCCCCGCCCAGAATCTAAACGCATTTATATCTACCTTTTATATTAATGTATAGATGTTTATTAACTAATTGTGTGTCCCTACGATGCCGAACTGCGCATAGATCCTCCTCCTGACGACTCCCCGCCCAGAATCTAAACGCAT